>CANJNG010000095.1 GCA_947475205.1 Bacteroidota bacterium | reverse complement strand
TTTGGATACAATTTGGGCGAAAAGTGTTATGTTTGCCATCGGAGAATTGGGTGTGGTTATGCAACTCAAAGGTATTTTGAGATACTTATTCCCGATTCTCCTATTTTAATCGTTTAGGACGCTATTGACTTTTACTTTATAATTTTTGAGGATTAGCTTAAATACCATTTATGTGGTTACAAAGTGAATATTAGATGAATTCGGCTAATACTTTTTCTATCCACTTCTCAATTGAACAGTAGTTTTGCAATGAAAAATTTTAGACTATATTTTGAGAACTAGACTTGAATATTCCGAAACCGAATCCCAAATACTGGGTTTGAAAATAGGCAGATGTAATAGTGATTTTTTCGAATCCAAAACATTAGCTACTCAGATACAATCGAGCCAATATGATTTATGTCGGTTAAAAGTACCTGCTGAAGACGAAATGGCGGTTCACAGGCTAAACCAAATGGGGATGCCCGCTTTTTTTAGTGGCAGTATTCGCAGATATAGTACTAGAATTGACAGGGAACCTGAAGGAAATTACAACTATACCGATTTGATTTGGGAGAAATACGATGGAAGTCAGGATCAGTTGCTCCGCGATATGTTGGTAGGAACTTGGGGGACATATCCTTTAGGCTATTACCGAACACCATTTCTCAGTACTTTGATAAATAAGGAGGCTGAAATTGAATCAGTATTTCAGTTTTACAAAAAATCGAACAATCCGAACATTAATCCGAACAATGGATTTGTATTTATCAAACACGGTGACAACTATATAGGCTTTTTTGCATTGAATATTATTAATGGCAACCTTGAATCTCACATTGGCGGTATATTAGAACCTTATCGCAAAGGCGGATATTTTTTAGATAAGCTCAGATACATTAAACATTTCTGCATTGATAACAAGCTTGAGCGTTTCATTTTCGGTGCCCGAAATGAAAATGCCCAAGTTCAACGCATATTTCAACATGTAGGTTTTCAGCCCACCGGCTCCGAAAATGTATTTCACATTCCCAGTTTGCTAAATTACAGCCAAAGGCCTATATTAATTAAGGAGACACTGCTTGATAAGGGCAAAGAGTATGCACAACTTTTGAATGAGTGCATCAATTATGCAGGAGGTGAATTAACTAATAAACCAAACCAATCGTTTACTTACAGTTTAATTTCGGATGGAAATTTACCTATAAGCAACCTTAGGTTTTCAATGCCTGTATTTACATCAAATGAAATATTGGTTGTTGTTCAGTCTGACACTTCAATTGGGTACTTTAGAGCTTATAATTAACGGCCTAACTACTAAATGTATAATAATCAAATTGAAATTTCTGTTGTGATTCCTGTGTATAATAGTAGTGTGACTCTCTCAACTTTAGTATTAAAAATGTCAATATCTAAATGAACATTTTTATTGTGACTTTATCACCAACCATAAGCATATGATTAAATTTTCTCAATCAAGTCCTTTTGCTAAATTATTCATTTGGGTGGCCTTCTTGCTATTAATTGTGTTTTTTTTAGAGATTGCACTTCGAGTGAAAGGTGTAAAACCCATGAAAATGTTTAAATTGTCAGTTTCCCCACCACATCTGTTTGAGCCTGATTCCTTATTGGGCTGGAGACCCCATAAAGGGGTCTATAGAATTTTCGTTAACGATAGTTCAAAAACAGTAACAGCGACATTAAATGAAAGAAAAAACCGAATAACAAACGCCATAGGAAAACAAAACATTAATTCCTGCCGTTCCTTGATACAAATATATGGCTGCTCATGCACGTTTGGTTTATCTATTGAAGATACTTCCACCCAAAGCTATAAGTTACAACAATTACTTCCAGAATATTGTGTGGAAAATAAAGGCGTTCCTGGATATGGCCTCTCTCAAATGTACCTGTTACTTCAAGAGAGTTTATTAATAGGGGATACGCCAAAGGTGGTGGTAATTAATTATGGCGACTTCCATGATGAGCGAACCCCACTTTCCTACCGTTGGAGTAGTCTTATATGGATGGGGATAACAATGGGTGATGGTGCAAAATATAACAACCAAAATCTGCCATACTATACTTTTCCGAACGGTAAAGTACAACTTAATAGGGGGATAAAACTAAGTAAACTAACCAAATTTTGGCCACTAGTGCACGTATCTTCTTTGGCTTGTGCCCTAAACTTCAATTATATTACTATTCACGATGATGCCCAGTTCGCCTATTTTCACCGATTGTCTCATCTTACCGCATTAGAAATAATGAAATACTGTAAAAAAAACGGAATTACTCCTATTTTCGCTAAATTAACAAATTCTAGAGATGTATTGCCTACCAATAATATACAGTCAGACCTTGAACAAAAAGGATATCTTACATTAGATTATGGAATAGACTTTTCTGATAATAAATATAACTGCGGCCCTTATGATGATTCACATCCTAATAAAGTCGCCCATAGCATATACGCTGAAAAGTTATTTGTTTTTTTGAAAGCAAAAAAGCTTATTCCTTGATTAGTATTTGCAATCTTTAGCGATTTGTGCTTTTAAAATCAAAGAAGCAGAAAAAATTTCTCTATAGGGCTAATAGTTTATAGATAAATTTGGATTTATCCTACTTGATTGGCTAAAAACGTGAACAGTTTTAAAACAAAACAACCAAAAGGTATACTATATAGATTAAGTTAAATTTGCCGCTTTTCTGAAACATTACTTTAGAGCATATCATTAAATGCCAAATTTCTAAATGTATAATAATCAATTTGAGATTTCTGTTGTAATACCTGTGTATAACAGCAGTGCGACTCTCTCAACTTTGGTGTTCAAAATTGAACAAGTGATGAAAAGCCTTCATCTGAAATACGAAGTAATATTGGTGGATGATGCAAGCACTGACAATTCTTGGGAAATCATTAATACCTTATGCAATGAAACTAAAAGAATTAAAGCAATTCTTTTAGCTATGAATAACGGGCAATGGGTTGCGGCATTGGCAGGAATGAGCATAGCTTCGGGGCAATATATAGTTACTATTGATGATGATTTGGAATATGACCCAAAAGATATAGCTAAACTCTATGAAAGAATTAAAAAAAAGCCATTTAAAGTGGTTTTTGGTATTGCCAAAGAAAAGTATCCCAAACAGGGAAAAGTAAAGCTTTTTGCACTTTGGAGAAATAAAATGATAAATTTTATATGGTGCAAACCTGTTACTGATAGTTTTAAAATTCTAACTCGTGATGTTGTATTTAATGGTGACACTTTTTTGCCTGACAGACTTTTTGAGGCGTTTATCAATCATCGCCTCCCCTATAATTTTTGGGGGTATTGCGATGTAAGTTTTAGTAAACGGATTTATGGCGAATCGAATCATAGTTTCATCAAAAAAGCCCAGCTTTTTTGTGAATTTAGTGTGCACTTTTTTCGATTCTCCTTAAAGACATTTTTATCAATTATAACTTTTGCTTTAATATCCTTCTTTAGCATTATTGCATTTAAAGGCACAGCTAGTTTTATACCATACGCATCCATATTCGCTGGAGTATGTTTATTGGTAATTATCGTTCTGCAATATTTAAAAGGAAGAAAGTTGTTTCACTTTAGTATTGCAAAGGAAATAAATACAGTTTAAATTTATATGTCAGAGATTAATCCATTTCACAAGATTTTATCTGTTTCAGTATTGGCTGCATTTATCACAATTGGATGTTTGCAATTCTTCTTTGGTTTGTATTTTGAAGATTCAATTAAAATTCCTCCAGTTTTAATTAGCGGCTATATCTCCTCTCCTCCAATTGATGCTTGGTTTAATGAGTCTATGCTTTTCCAGCCCCCAATTCTATCCTATCTTTCTATGCTCCTACCGAACATTCCTGTTTTTGGGGCATTATTCTTCATACTACAGATTGTTATATTAACAATTTGGAATTTTCTCAGCATTCGTATATTTAGTAGGCTATATATTCAGCAACCAATTTTTAGTTTAATTATTGCATTATTATTTGCCGGTTTTACTATTGGCACATCACTTCAATATGTGCATATCGATAGAGTGAGTCTGCTCTTAACCGGTGGATGTTTGTTACTATATCTTGATTATTATATAACAGAAAACAAACAACCGATTTCGTTATTAGTTCTGTTTATTTATGGATGCACAATAAGAGTTTCGGTCGCTGTTTTAATGTTTTCGTTTATTGCCTTTTTGGCTCTAATTCTTTTCCGGAATTTAAAAAAAGTCATACGCGTACTTTGGATTCCTGGTTTCGCATTAAGCGTGATGCTCGGAATAGTATTGATTAATAAATATAATTCAAATAATCCCGCAGTAGAGATTGAATCAACGTATGAATACGCCTTATTTGATCGCCATGCAATACTTCCATTGTCAGCAATGAAAAGTGCTGAGGACAGCATAAGATACGAAGCCCTGACACACTATTTTTTATTTACAGATTCGGCCAACATTAAACTGGATTTTGTTAAAAAGGTAATTGATAACGATTTATTTATGCAACCTAAAGTTCAGCAAACAGACTTAAATCATTTAACCAATGTGTTTTTGCCATTTATAACTCAGAATTATATATTTCTGATAGGCAGTTATCTTTTGTTGATAGTGTTATCCATTGGTAGCACTAGAAAAATTTTCTTTAGTATGGTTGCTATTCATCTAATTGGATGGTTGGTTTTGGTGATCATTGCGATGAAATTAACTATGTATGACAAGTTGTTCTTCCCATGGATAACTATGCTCTTTGGTAGTTCTTTGGTGATTTTAAATAGTGAAAAAGTAGTATTTAAAAAGTATGTAAATTTTATTAGTATTTTGATAACAACTGGCTTATGCTATATAGTTGTAATGAATATATCGGCGATATCAAAAAGTGAAATAGAAAACAATGCCAAAGCAGATAGGTATATTAAAAACATAGAAGGAGTTGCACAAAAGCAAACTCCAATATTGTGGGATAACAGTTTTGTTGGAATAAAAACAGGTATATTTTCACTTCATGACCACCAAGTATATAAAAAATGCCTTTATCCTACCGTGTATTTTATAATGTATTTCCCTTTTGGACAAAAACGCTTTATTGATAAATTTGGATTCAGCCCACTCGATTGGCTAAAAATGGGAAAAGTTTTGAAGCAGAACAATGAAAAGGTATGCTTTATAGTTAAAGATGATTTTGCTGATTTTCTGAAACGCTACTATAAACAACTATATAACTTAAATTTTATTTTGATAAAAGATGTCAATTCAATTGAAATAACACCGGGACATTATGTCTATCATCTTCAAAATCTCAACTAACGCCCTTGGTATGAATTTCTATTTTCCATTTCAGCAGAAATAGATTCGACGTTATTGTTGTTGGAGAAAATACCAAGAAAGGTATAATGGTCGTCCCATAATTCCTTAAAAGTTAAATAACTTTTATATGGATAATTGTATTTAATGCACAATTGTTTGACAATAGGGATAAGTTTATTCAAGTTTTCTACAGGTATGAATGGAATGAGATGATGTTCTATCTGGATGTTAAAGCCGCCGGTGTACCAAAACCATAATTTACTTGAAGTGCAAAAATTAGTGGTATTGTGGCAATTGTAGTAGGCATATTTATTTTTATATTCTTCAGGAATAGGGGCAGTAACAGATGGTACAAAATGATTTATTGCAGCACCAACATATATACCATAAAAAAGCACACATTGATATATAATATACAAAAAAGAAAACCACAACCAATGGCCTTGAAGCAGAGATGGAATGACAATAAAATAGACTAAAGTTGCTAATACCGATAGGGTGTGCTCTACTCCTACTTTACGATTATGTCTATCCCAAAAACCTGAGCTATACCCGCCAATAGTGGTTATAATGTTGGCATAAAATGGATATATATATTTAGCAAATTTATGTTGCGATCCATACTTAGGGTGGGTTTCAATGTGTCCTGAATATCGGATTACTGGTGCAAATGCCGACACTTCATAATCAAATTCAGGATCGCCTATTTTGATATGATGACTATTATGTTCGTATCGAAGAGGTCCCTGACTAATAAATGGCCAAAATACAGGCCAAGTAATGTTTAAAAATACGCGTCCGGTTTTGCTTTTCGGAAAATTACGATGCGTGGCCTCGTGAGCTAGAAAGCCAAATAGTGATGTGCTGATAATGGCCTGAAAAATACTTGAAACAATGGCTACATAAAATGGAACATCGGCATACAAAGCCAAAATTGAAAGCATGAAAAACAGGCTGATATTTATCAATCTAATCCAAAAGAAGGGATTATTTAGCCTGCCAGGAACCTTATATAATTTCTCTTTGTAGCACTTATCTATAAGCTCAATTAAAAAGGGTTCATCAAAATCATTCGCATTTATCCGATCACTCGCTTCTAACTCACCAATTTTATATTTCTCTAATCGGTTCATTACCCCGGCACTTCGGCCATGTTTGGCCATAAAAAAACTTGTAGCATCCTCGCCGGCTCTTGATAGCAGAATATCGCTTCCGCCTGGATGGCTTGCTATAAACTCAGTAATATTATAAATGCTGTTCCTTACTATTATCCAGCAATCGTTTATTTGATTGTGCAATAGCACATTGTTTCGGGAATAAAATTTCATTCCCTTCTTATGTAATTAAGGTAAAAAATCTCCGTACTATTTTAATCCCGTATATATTCAACCTTTAATTTTGGTTGCAAAAATAAATACATATTGTAGTATTGCCTTTAAAATTAAAATAGTTATTGATTTTGAAATTAATTAATCGTTTTTAACTGTAATATAAATACATTAAATCAGATTTATATTTGCTTATTTTCACTTTCTTCTTCTGTTTTGGATTATTGTTTAGTTTTTTCAACTTGAGCCAAAGGTTTTTTTGTAAAATTTGAATTGAGTTGGAAATTAGAATTGTCGTTTAAAATTTAAAAGGGCATCCTAGAATAATTACCATACAAGTTTAAAAGTTGAAATGTTGAAAAGTGTCTTGTAAATAAGTTTTGGTGTCTTTTAAAGAAAATTGTCAATTTCGCTGAGAATCTTCAATGTAAATAAAAAACGTAGTTTAAATGCTAAAACCTTTTACATATAGCTTGTTACCTCTTTCAGGGACCCTTAGAAAGGATAATTTACTTCATCTACTTAGAAGATCAATATTTGGAGTTGGTCATTCTGAACTTGCATTATTTGAAAATAAAAGCATACAAGAGTGTATGACACTATTGCTTACTCCAAATAAAGCTCCAACCCCGCCTATTCAAGAAGACCCAGATATTATAGACCAATTAGTGCCCAATGGGCAAACTTGGGTAAACGCCCCTTTTGCAATCGATGAGATTGAAAAGAAAAGGGTAATTTCTTTAAAAGGCTGGTGGATGGAACAAATTCTAAAACGCGACCATTCCCTCACCGAAAAAATGACCATTTTCTGGCATAATCATTTTGTTACAGAAACTGAAATTGTAAAAGACAGTCGCTATTCCTATCGCTATGTGGAAATGCTTCGCAGAAATGCTTTGGGAAATTACAAAAGCTTGATTCTGGAAGGAACAACTAATGTTGCCATGTTAGTTTATCTTAATGGGAATGCAAACACAAAAGCGGCACCCAATGAAAACTTTGGCCGAGAGTTATTAGAATTATTTACATTAGGCAAATCACCCGATGTCCGTTACACCGAAGACGATGTAAGAGCCGCAGCTAAAACGCTAAGCGGATGGATGGATAATAAAGATACATTTCTTCCCGAATTTTATCCCGAACTGCATGACGGTTCCGACAAACAGTTTTCTGCATATTTCAACAATCACATAATTCACGGAAAAGAGGGAGCGAGTGGAGCCACAGAAACAGATGAACTTATTGAGTTGATTTTCTCAAAACTTGAAACCGCAAAATTTCTATGCCTAAACCTATATCGATGGTTCGTTTCATCAACTATTGATGATGAAGTGGAGCAAAAAATTATATTGCCCCTGTCTAATCTTCTTATTGAAAATCATTTCGAAGTGGCTCCGGTCTTAAAAACATTGCTTTCGAGCGAACACTTTTTCGATCCGGCCTTTAAGGGCTGTATTGTGAAAAGCCCCTTAGATTTTTTTGTGGGGGCTACCAAAACCTTTAATATTCAATTCCCTGATAAGCACGCAGAATCTAATCTGTGTAGCATTCATTATTTTTTCAATATCGGAGGCTTGGGCTTGAACATTGGCGATCCACCTTCAGTAGCCGGATGGCCTGCATTTTATCAAGCCCCAAAATTCCATCAGTGGTGGATTAATTCCTACACTTTAGGTTTTAGAATGAAGGTGGCCGAAGGGCTTCTTTCCGATGAAGGTATAAACTGCAACGGCCCGAAAATAAAAATGGACTTTGTGAACTTCGCCAGCAAATTTGATAACCCCGATGACGTTGACAGCATATTGAAACAATGCACCGAAATGTTGTTTGCCGTGCCGCTTTCGCCCCAAGTTTATAAAAAACTGAAAAACATTCTGCTTTCCGGGCAAAGTTCAGCTACCTACTGGACAAAATCTTGGAATGCATATACCGAAAACCCTAAAAGCGAGATGACAGAAAGTGTTGTAAAATCAAGACTTCGCTTGTTTTTTCTTACCATAATGAATATGCCCGAATTTCAAATGACATAGCCAAATAATTTTATCAAGATGAATAGACGAATTTTTATAAAAAATACAGCGGCCGCGGCACTTCTACCCTATGTTTTAAATACATTAGCTGCATGCGGAACAGGTGGTGCTAAAAAGGGAAAACCCATTTTAGTTCTGATTCAATTGGTGGGCGGTAATGATGGACTTAATACCCTTATTCCATTAGATAATTATTCTAAACTAAGGGATGCTAGGCCAAATCTTATTATTCCTGAAAATAAAATATTGCCAATTAAAGGGCAAACAAACTTGGGGCTTCACCCAGCAATGCCTGAAATTCAGGAAATGTTTAGCAATAACCAAATTGGATTTATACAAGGAGTAGGGTATGAAAATCCAAGCTACTCACACTTTCGGTCTTCCGATATTTGGTTAACTGGTTCAGAAGCCAATAAAGTGCTATACACCGGTTGGATGGCTCGGTATCTGGAAACTAAATTTAAAAACTACCCAACTGGTTTTCCAAGTGCTACCCAACCTCACCCACCTGCAATAAAAATTGGTGATACCGGCACTTATTTGTTTCAAGGTGGAGCAATGGATATGAGTATTGTGATTGATCCCAATATGGCTTTTGAAGCCCCAGAGGTTGATGCTGAAGAAAAGGAAATGCTCACCATGGCCGGAAGAGAAATCAAAACTATTCGGGAGATTTTATTGCAAACCGAACGTTATTCGAGTGTAATTAAAGCGGGCTTGGCGGGGGAAATGAATCATAGTAACCTCTATCCTAAGCAAGGAGAGAACTCATTGGCAGACCAATTAAAAGTAGTGGCAAAACTGATAAAAAATGGGATGGACACATCTGTTTACTTAGTAGATTTGAAAGGCTTTGATACCCATGATGCACAAGCTGACCCATCGAATCCTACACAGGGTACACATGCCGATTTGCTTAAAAAACTTTCACAAGCAGTTAATTGTTTTTGGGACGATATTGTGGCTATAGGTCGCGAAGATGATGTAATGGGTATTACCTTTTCTGAATTTGGAAGACGCATAATGTCGAATAGTGGAAACGGTACGGACCATGGCTCATCTCAACCCATCATTTATTTTGGAAATGCAGTAAGAAATCCAATTATTGGTCATAATCCGGTTATCCCTAATAATCTAAGTCACACCGACAATCTTGAAATGCAATATGACTATAGAGCGGTGTTTTCAAGCATGTTAAAAAGTTGGTTAGGCTGCCCACCCGATGTTTTAAAGGCAGTGTTTGGGCAAGAATTTCCGGAAATATTACATTTATAGGCTGTTACCTTCTTTATGGCTGAAGCCCATTATGGTAAATATCCCTAGCCAAATTCCTTTAAAGCAAAGCTTTTTCAATATATATTTAGTTAATTTATTGAACTTATTTTATTCTATCAAAGAATACTGTGGTTTAATAGGCATTATTTCTAACTTTGCCCTGTGGTAATGAAATATAGGGGCTTTCTATTCTTTTTGCTTTCGGCTGTTTTATTTAGTTCGTGCAAGTATCTGAATCAAAACAGAATGCTACAAACCGATGCATTTTACCCCTATGCCACTTTTGATACCACAGTGGCAATAAAGCAATACCAAATTACCACGGCTGATGTGTTGGAATTCCGAATTATGTCAAACGATGCCAGTGCATTAATAAATAGTGGAAATCAAGGTAGCCAGAACCAAAATGGAGGAGCCGGATTTACGGCAAGAGTTGAGGCTGATGGATTTGTGAAATTGCCCGCTTTAGGTAGGGTATATATTCAGGGCTTAACCTTTCGGCAGGCAGAACTATTTTTAGAAGAAAAGTATTCTGAATTTTTAAATAAACCCTTTGTGACGCTAACCATTTCAAATAGAAGAGTATTCCTTTTTATGGGGTCAATTGCCACAGTAATTACACTGAAATATGAAAACACTACCCTGTTTGAAGCCTTAGCATCCGGTGGCGGAATACCTGATAATGCTAAAGTGTATAAAGTAAAATTGATTCGCGGGGATTTAAAAAATCCACAAGTATATGTTATCGACCTCAGCTATTTGAAAGGAATTAAAAATGCCGACTTAGTGCTGCAAGGCAATGATATAATTTATATTGAAACCAATCGCCAACTTGTTTCAAAAGCATTGCAAAGCTTGTCGCCATACCTTGCACTTGTTTCTACTATTTTAGTTTCCATCACCTTACTTAAAACAATTACTAAGTAGTTAAATGGAGAGAGCTAAAAAAATATCCTTCATAAATGATGATTTCGACTTAGGATTACTCATCCTAATTACAAAGCGAAGCATTCTGTGGATATTGCTATTTTTCCTGTTTTGTACAACCATTTCCTTTGTTTACCTTCGATATACCGAACCCGTTTTTGAAACTAGTTCGGTAATTCAGCTTAACAATACACCTACTACTACAAAAGTTTTATCGGTATCAAATATTTATGATGAAAGTCTTTTTAAGGAAATAGAATTAATCAAATCAACTGAATTTTTAACCAGAGCATTATCTACATTAGACTTAGATGTTTCCTATTTTAAAAAGGGAACAGTACTCAATTACGAAGTTTATACTGCATCGCCATTCAGAATTGAAGCCAGAGTTAAAAGAATTGAAGTGTATGAACAACCTATTAATCTTCGTTTTTTTGATAATAAGACAGTTGAGGTGCAATACCGTATCAATGAAGTGTTAATTAGTAAAAGACTCCCATATAGAGATAGCATTAAAACAGATTTTGTCAATTTTAAGATAATTGTTAAACGAGATATTGATCATTTGCTCGAATTGCAGAATGATGGCGATAAGTTTTTCTTTAAAGTAAATAATCCGGAACTCAAAATTACTGCGGTTGCAAACTCTGCCAAAATAGATGTAGTAAACGAAATAGCCAAGACAATAAAAATTACCTACCAAGGGAAAAATCCACAAAAAGCAGCCGATATTGTAAACGGCATAGCTAACGATTTTATTAATTACGATGTAGAATCAAAGGAACAAGGAGCCAACAAAATTTTGCAATTTGTTGATGACCAGTTGGCATTAGTGTATGATAAATTGTACGATACTGAGGAGCAATTGTCGAGTTTTAAAAAGGAGAATAATATTGCCAATAAATCCGATAACGAGAAATTTGAAATGTCGCCCCGGAAAATCATTTTAAATAAAATTGAGGTGATAGATGATAAAATTCAAGATTTAGAATTTGAAGAACTTTTACTTGGGAAATTACAAACTGAATTAAACAATTCAAATGAATTTGATGTGCTATCATTATTGGGGATTATCACTAGTACAAACATGCAATCGCCTATTGCATCTACTTTGCAAACATTACAAAACCTGCTACTCGAACGCGAAAAGTTATTGTATGATGTAACTAAAAACAGCGATGTAATTAAGCGAATTGATTACCAAATCTTAATTCAAAAAAAGCTTTTTAAAGAAACACTTAGCTCTTCGTTTGAAACTATTGGCCGAAAGAAAGAAAACCTCAGACGAAGAACGAATCTTCTAGAAAGACAATTAGAAGAAGAGGGAGTTAGTTATAATGAATTAGAATTATCAAAGCTTAATAGAATTTATTCTGTTACCGAGAATTTCTATAACGAGTTGGTTACCAAAAAGGCCGAGTATTCTATTACCAAGGCCGGATTTACACCAAATAATAGAATTCTCGAAAAAGCCAAAGTGCCTGAAGTACCTTTTTCGCCGGATAAGAAAATTGTAATTTCTGCAGCACTACTTTCTTCATTGCTATTAAGTTTAATCTTAATCATTGTAAGATATTTGCTTTACAATGATATTAATACCATCAATGACATTACCCGCTACACTTCCACTCCCATTTTAGGTATTGTTCCCAAGTATAAAAAGGATATTCCAAACTCTCAGCTTTTGGTTGATAAAAGTCCAAAATCAGGAATTTCGGAAGCATTTAGATCCATTCGATCCAATATGCAGTTTATCTCCAATACCTCAGGAGCTAAAATTATTTCTATTACCTCAACGGTTTCCGGTGAAGGAAAAACTTTCGTAGCTATTAATCTTGGAGGAATTATAGCTTACGCCGGGAAAAAAGTAATCATTATCGACACGGATATGCGGAAACCTAAAATTCACTTAGGGTTTGGTGTAGAAAACGTAAATGGTATGAGTACAATTTTGATAGGGAAGGACAATTATCAAGATTGCGTAAAAAGTAGCCACCTCGAAAATTTGGATTTTATAACTGCCGGTCCCATTCCTCCCAACCCGTCAGAGCTTATTATCAGCGATAATTTTAATACACTTCTTGATGATTTAAAAAAGGTGTATGACATTATAATCATAGATAACCCGCCGGTTGGTATTGTAACCGATGGTATCTCCAATATACAAAGAGCTGATTTCCCTATTTATGTAATACGTTCTAACTATTCCAAAAAATCATTTATTGGAAACATTGAAAGACTTGTACACGAGAACAATATTAAAAAGCTAAGTATCGTCCTAAATAGTGTTGATACTTCTCGCTCTACTTATGGCTACGGTTACGGCTATGGCTACGGCTATGGTTACGGCTATGGATATGGCTATGGTTACGGCTATGGCTATGGAAGTGGCACGGGTTATGGATATTATGAAGAAACTGCTCCCAAGAAAGGCGACAATCCAGGATTTTTGAGCAGGATTTTAAATAGAAATAAAAACACTGATAAAGGATAAAATGGAAATCATTCCAACAGAAATTGAAGGTTTAGCAGTAATAAAACACAATGTGTTTGGCGATGACAGAGGCTTTTTTATGGAAAGTTTCAACAAAAAAGACTTTCAAAATTTAGGGATAACTCCTGATTTTGTGCAAGATAATTTATCGAAATCTTCTGCAAATGTTGTGAGAGGTTTGCACCTTCAAAATCCACCTTTTGACCAAGGGAAATTAGTGAGAGTAATTACAGGAAGTGTTCTTGATGTTGTTGTAGATATTAGAAATTCGTCGGCCACTTATGGGAAAGTATTTAAAATTGAATTAACAGAAGAGAACAAACTTTCGCTTTGGGTTCCTCCTGGCTTTGCACATGGCTTTGCAACCTTAAAAGACGATACTGTTTTTAGCTATAAGTGTACAAATTATTATTCTAAGGCTCATGAGCAAACTATAGTTTGGAATGATTCTGATTTGAATATAGACTGGCAGGTAGCTAATCCAATATTATCCGAAAAAGATAAGCAGGGCATAGCATTTAACTTATTTTTAAGTCCGTTTTAATGCCTATTAGGTGATAGGATATTCATTATATTTGCATTAATATATTGAAACCGTTAGCCTATTGACACACGATACTTACACACTGCTCATTTATTTGGGCTTTTTCTTTTTAGCGGGTATTTTTGCTTTTTTAGTCAATGGATTGTTCCTGCAATTTGCGTCAAATCTTGGGATGCGAAATACAGATGACCATACAATAAGATGGAGTAGTACCACAAAACCTGCCGTTGGTGGGGTTTCTTTCTTTATATTGTTTTTGCTCTCTATAGCCTGCTATTCTATTTTCTTTGAGCAAAATAAATTTCTATACAATCATAAGTTTCTGGGTTTTTTGGCTGCTTCGATTTTAGGATTTTTAATTGGTTTAGCCGATGATGCATACAATACAAAACCGCTTTTGAAATTTTCGGGTCAGCTCACCTGTGCCATACTTTTAGTTATAAGTGGTAATAAAATTGTATTCTTCGGAATAGAATTTCTTGACGTTAGCTTAACCATTTTCTGGGTTATCGGCCTTATGAATTCTATCAATATGCTGGATAATATGGACGGGATTACAACAACTGTGTCCATCTGCATTATTCTTTCAGCTCTTTTTATGTTGCTTTATAGAAATGATATTTATAACCCTGATTTCATTTTGCTCGAAAGCGTTTTATGTGCATTGGTTAGTTTCCTATTTTTCAATTGGCACCCATCAAAAATGTATATGGGCGACACAGGAAGCCAATTTTTGGGTGTTTTCTTAGCTGCAATTGGCATAAATTACTTCTGGATGGGACATGAAGTAGATGGCTACAGAACGCAAACTAAACAGTTTATTGAACCATTGCTTATTTTCATCATCCCGATAATTGACACCACAATCGTTACTATAAACCGGTTGAAAAGAGGGCAATCACCATTTGTAGGTGGAAAAGATCACACAACGCATCACTTGTCGTATATGGGCTTATCGGATAGGCAAGTTGCCCTGACCTTTTTCGGACTATCATTTAT
>CANJNG010000094.1 GCA_947475205.1 Bacteroidota bacterium | reverse complement strand
TATGTATTTTATGAAATCGATAATATTATTTTATATATATGTTATATTAATATATACTTCTTAAGTAAAAATATATTACTCTTGTATAAATATATTTAAATCTTAAATATATTTGCAAGAATATTTTATATAATTATCTAAATCTGTTTAATTTCTAATTTAATACTTTGTAAATTCAAATGGCTCGAGAATTCATCACAGCACTTATCCCCAGAAACAAACCCGATGACACGCTTAAATTACTGGACGACATAATTGAGCGAAATACCTTGCTGGGCGTGGATAGCCCTATTGCAAACGATTTCGATTTCGTGGCTCTTGCCGCAATGTCAGATAGCATCAGGACCCTACGAACCTTGGCCGGCAAAGCCGAAAGTGTTTCCCAAACCAAGAACCGCGAGTCTTTGCTGCTGCTGGGGATAGCTCCGGGGCAAAACCTTCAAAGCACAGGTACTTTAAAGGTAATTATTACCAAAATCAAAGCAATTTTGCGGGCTAAATATGATGTGGCTCCAGAAAGGCTTTCTGTATGGGGTTTCAATGTGGTGGTTTCCGAAAAGCGTGGCCGCCGAAATGTAAGGGTTACTCTGCCAGTGAATAGCCCCGAACAATTGCTTAAATTGGCAGAGGATATTGCGAAAAGAAATACTGTCGAAGGGGTAAGCAGCCCCTTGAATGGAAAGGTAGATATGGTTGATTTTGCCTCAAAAACTGCTGCTGCAAAGGCTGCCTACGATTTGGCCAACAGCAATAGGCGAATAAAGGAAGCTAAAAATTACGAAGCACTAGGCATAATGGGATACGCACATGGCCAAAGCCGTAGCATTCCGGGCACGGCCTATAATATTCTTTCACTAATCCGCAATATGTTGCTTACGGTGTATGACCAAAACCCCAAAGAACTCGAATACTGGGGCTTTCATGTAGTAATCAAAACCGGAATGCCGGGCAGGAAGAAAAAGAAAATTGCCGATTGACGAATTTGGATTTACGATTTATGATTGGCTGCCGCCGGATGGAATCTAAAATCATAAATTCAAAATCCGTTTCCACCAACTATTCCCATTACGCCGATTTATCTGTTTCTCAAACTCCTCCTTAGTAAGTGAAGGGAACTTATAAGATAAGTTTCGGGTAAAGTTAGCTGCACTCGGGCGGCCATTTTTAGCCATGGACACAAAGGCGGGTAAATCCAGACGATATTCCTCTATTTTATCGTACCCCTTGTTTGCTGGGTCGTTGAAATATATTAGCCAATCGGCTTCGCCGGAACATACCAGCAGAGTTGCTGCCAGCCGCAATGTATGGGTTATGTTGTCGGTTGCTCCATGAATGGTGCCGTTGTTAAAAATAACAGCTTCCCCTTTTTTCATCGGCACCTGCACAGCCATTTCGGGTAAACTTTGGTTGAAACTTTCATAATATGTGGGCGAATAGGGTGTTATCCGCAGTGATGGGGCAATGTTTTGCGAGCCACTAACAAAAAAGAGATTCCCGTTTTCAGCATTCATATCATGCAAAGCCACCCAAACATTTGCACTGCAATATTTAGTTTCGTCCACAAACGTAGGGTCCTGATGCACCCCAGTAGCCGAGCCCGCCCCCGGTTCTTTAATATGAAAACATCCGGCCAATGGTTTGAAATTAACGAGGATTTTTTCTAACTCGGGTTGAAATGCTTTTTTTATTGCAGCATCTACCTTATATATCAACTCCGGGTTTTGTGTATCGGTGGTGGTGTGGTGTAGGTTACTCACCGTTTCGTGTTGCGTTCGGGTAGTTTCAAAAAGTGCAGCTAATTCTTCAGCCTGATTGTCACTCAGTAACGGCACTTTCACAAAACCATTTTTTTCAAAAAGGGATTGACATGTTTCTTGCTTGAATAGGGGAGGTATAGTAGCCATTGGCTTTTTATTGTCAAGCAAAATTAGACATACTATCTACAGTGCAACTGATTAATGTCATTTCCTTACTACCCAATTTCCCATCACCAACACATCCATTTCAGTGATCAAAAAGCATTGAACAGCATCCTGTGGCGAATTAACAATAGGCTCGTCTTTAATGTTAAAACTGGTGTTTATTAATACGCCCCGCCCGGTTTGGCGTTTGAATTCTTCCAACAATAGTCGGATAGCCGAAGTAGAGTTAGGGGGCACAGTTTGAATGCGGGCTGTGTAATCAATATGGGTGACAGCCGGAAGCTCCGACCCTGGCACTTTCAGCATTTCCGAAAAGGACAAATCGAAGAAACCTGCCGGACGACAGATTTGCAATTCATCTTTGATAGGATAAACAAACAGCATATAGGGATTTGGTTGGGCATCATCGAAATAACGAGGCAACTCTTCTTCCAATAAAATGGGGGCAAAGGGCCTAAACGACTCTCGCTTCTTAATCTTTAAGTTTAAAATCTTTTGCATTTCGGGATTAGCAGCATCGGCCAATATGCTTCGATACCCCAAAGCCCGTGGGCCGAATTCCATTTTCCCCTGAAACCATCCTATTACCTTTCCATCGGCGAGCAGTTTGGCTGTTTGTTCCAATAGCTGATTTCCTTCCAGACGTTCGGCTTTCAAACCCAGTTCATGAATGGTGGCATCAATTTCCACATCACTAAATTCACATCCTAAGGCCCCGCCCTGCATATAATCGACCTCCACAATTCTCTCTTTTTTGAAATGTTGATGATATACAGCCAAAGCTGCCCCTAAGGCTCCTCCGGCATCTCCAGCAGCAGGTTGAATATAGATGGAATCGAACAATCCGGTTTTTAATAGTTTGCCGTTGGCCACACAATTCAGGGCAACCCCTCCGGCCAGACATAAATTGCGTTTTCCTGTAATTTTCTGTGCAGTGCTGGCCATTGCCAAAACCACATCTTCGGTATAGTTTTGCAAAGCATAGGCTAAAGCAGCATGTTCTTTGGTAAGTGGCTCATCGGCTTGGCGGAGTTTTATTCCAAATAGGGCTTCCCACTTTTTGGCCGGAATCATATCCTCTGTTTCCTGAAATGAAAAATAGTTGAGGTTGAGTTGCAAACTTCCATCATCATGCAAGGTGGCGATTTCGCTTTTCACTATTTCAAGATATTTCTTCCAAAGCCCATCCTGCGGGTCGTTATAGGGTGCCAGCCCCATCACTTTATATTCCCCTTCATTTACCTTGAAACCCAAAAAGCGGGTAAATGCGGCATAGAGCAAACCCAGCGAATGCGGGAAATGCATTTCCTGCAACATAGTTATATCTTTTCCTTTTCCAAGGCCAATGGAAGCTGTAGCCCATTCGCCCACACCGTCAATAGTCAGGATGGTCGATTCCTCGTAAGGTGAAGCATAAAAAGCCGATGCAGCATGCGAAAGATGATGAGTAGAAAACATCAGCGGGACGGTTATCTTTTCTCCTGCTATTTCTTTAAGCTCATCTTTAATTTGTGATTTCAGAAATAGTTTCTCTTTTAACCACACTGGCATCGATTTCAGAAAAAGCGGTAAGCCTTTTGGGGCAGTGTCTAAAACCGTTTGCAGAATTCGTTCAAACTTCAAAAAGGGCTTATCGTAAAATACAACGGAATCTAACTGGTTGAGACCAATTCCCGCACTTTTCAAACAAAAACGAATAGCATTTTCGGGGAAACTGGCATCGTGCTTAATCCGGGTAAATCGTTCTTCCTGAGCAGCGGCTATCACCTTGCCATCTTTAATTAAGGCCGCTGCCGAATCATGGTAATAAGCCGAGATGCCCAAAATAATCATCGAATCATAAAATCTAAAGTGTGCAAAAATGCGTTTCTTTGTGCAAACGTAATCCTTAATTTTTGAAAACCGCCATTTGCACCATTTCCACTTCAAGTCATTTGTTTAAAACAAAGGCTTTGAGGCAGTCATTGAAAATGGTTTCGGATGTGGAATTTCATGTTTTGTTAATTGATGGAGTAGGGGAGGAGGGGACTGAAATCATCTATTATGGCTTAGATTGTCTCAGTTCGGATTTAGCTCAATCCATCAAATCAAAGTACAAAGGCGATGCTTTACGATGGGCGTGCAAACCGCTATTTTTGCTTCACCTTTTAGAAACTAAAGATAGTGTTATATATGTTGATAACGATATTTGCTTTTTCGGATCGCCCTCTTTTTTGTTTGATGAATTGACAAAAAGTGCGATTTTGCTCACGCCTCATTATTACGAAGCCAATCCTCGCGAGAACCAAAACTGGTTGGAAGCCAATTTCAGAGTTGGGTTATTTAATGCAGGTTTTGTGGGGGCAAGCCGGGAAGGTAAAAACGCTTTACTTTGGTGGGCCGAATGTTGCCTCTACAATATTAAACAGTCGCCCTGCCGTGGACTTTTCGACGACCAAAAATATCTGGACTTAATGCCTGTGCTTTTCCATCATATATATATTGTAAAGCATAAAGGGTGCAATGTTGCGGGGTGGAATGTTGTTCAATGCCCTCGAACAGCCAACGAAAATGGCGAACTGGTTTTAGCTAAAGAATTCCCTTTAGTGTTTATTCATTTTGCGAATCTCACTTTTAAAATGATTGAACAGGGAGTGGATCCACTTTTAGCTCAATACTCCGAACGCTATTTACAATTGCTAAAAAACGAAAAGCCAAGCCATACCTTAACCGATGAGCTAAAGCCTCGCTGGTTTGAACTTACATCCATGATCCGATTTTCACTTTGGAAGTTATATAGAATATTTGAATGAAAAAGCAAGCACCTAAAAAAATCAAGGCTACAGCCAACGAACCGTTTTGGAAAAAGCATACAGCTTTGCTGTTAGCCCTTTTTGCATTCCTTTTATATGCCAACACCATAGGTAACGGATATAATATGGATGACGAGTTGGTAACCCAAAAACATAAGCTCACATCAAAAGGCATAAAAGCCATTCCCGAAATTTTCAAGTCGCCCTACTATAGTGATGATATGGGATACGCTTATGAATATCGGCCTACCGTGCTTTCCTCTTTTGCCATCGAGAAAAGCTTAATTGGCGAAAGTGCAGGGAAGAGTCATTTTGTAAATGTGTTGCTCTATGCACTATTAATATACCTTATATATATAGTGCTGCAAAACCTGCTGCAAACCTATTCGTTTTGGCTACCCCTAATTTCCACTTTGCTCTTTGCCGCCCATCCGCTTCACACCGAAGTGGTGGCCAGCATAAAAAACCGTGATGAAATTTTAGCATTAATGGGAGCGTTTGGGGCTTGGTTAATTTTTCTGCGGTATATCGAAACTCAAAAGCATTGGTTATTGCTTCCCGCCGTTGGAGTTTTCATATTAGGACTCCTTTCTAAAATAAGTATTGCCCCTCTTGCGTTTTTGATTCCCTTAAGCTTTGTTTATTTCAAACCGAATGCATCTTCGTTAAGTTTAATCTTAATGAGTATAGGTTTAATGTTGCCATCCTTTTTTCTGTTCCCATTAAATAATCCTGTTCCATTTATTCCAATCTTTATTTTACTCACAGTTTTTCCCATAGCTCTAAAAGAAAGAATACTGATTTGGAATTCCATTATCAACTCAATTAATAAAGCAAAAGGAAAACTGTTAAACGCTAAAATGGACTTGCTGCTCACAAATGAGGAGTTTGATTTTAAGTTTGAATGGAAAATTAGTTACCGAGAATACTTTACGCCCTTTTCAATCATAATTGGTTGTGCGGTGTTGGTAACTTGCATTGGGTTGTTCAAATTTAGCAGTTTGCCAATTCAGCCATCTGTTTTATTCTTGATTGCATTTTTATTTGTAAGTCTTCTCTATGCCTTTGGCTCTATCAAAGAAAAGAATATTGCTTTGTTATACTTTTCTGCAAGCTACTCATTTTTCGCAATATTTGGTCACTTGCCATTAATTGTCGATTTCGGCGTATTAATAGTTATGTACTTCTTTGTACTTAAAAAGGGTTTTCAAAATGTAATTGCATTGTTTTGCTTTGCTCTATTTGCAGCACTTGCATTTTTTTCAATTCAAATAAGCTATCTGTTTATTCCAGTTTCTATTCATTTAATTCTAACTAGACTTAAGCCAAATAGTAAATTGTTGAAGTTTGTTAGCATAGCGTTTACAATAATGTTAGTATCCTCCATTCGCGATTTGATTTTTGAAAACTTAAATGCCAGTGGAGGTATTTTTCCATTTAAGTATATATTTTCTGAAATATTTTTTGGGATACTATTTGTTTCCTTATTGTTTCGTCAACTAAGCAGATTTATGCCACTCATAGTTGCTCTTCTCTTTCCTGTTCTGTTGGTATTGCTGGTTAATATATCGCCAGATTCAACTATTGCTACTACTAACCAATTAAAAGGAAAAAGTGAAAATCTGTCGAATGCCAAACTTGCATCAAAAGCAATTTCTCCCATTATTACGTTTTCGACCGACCGACCTGTAAGCTATATTGAAACCCCGGTTAAAATGGATGCCCCCGTCACCGAAAGATTAGGCTTAGCCACTCAAGTAATGGGTTTTTATTTGCAAAAGTGTATAATTCCTTACCCAATGGGCTTTTACTATGGATATGCCTTTTTTAAACCGTCTTCAGTTTATTCCCCTGCTTCTGTTTTAATTACAGTAATTTTTCTTTTGATTTTTATAACCAGCATTTATACTTTCCGTAATCAACAATTGTTGAGTTTTTCGCTACTTTTTTTCCTTTTGAGTATTTTAACATTTTCGGGCATTTTTTATCCGGTTGTTGGCGTTGCAGCCGATCGTTTTGCATTTTTAGCCACCTTTGGATGGTGTGTTTTTTTAACTAACATTTTATTGTTGATTATTATTGACAGAAAAGCAGTTTTAAATACAAGCCCCATTCCCACTTCTTTTATTGCATCGTTTTTAGGAATACTTTTAGTGTATTCTGGCATTACGTTTGGCAGAAATAGAAACTGGGAATCGTCTATTACGCTTATGGGAAATGACATAGCGTATTTGGACGAATCTGCACAAGCACACAATTTATATGCCACTAATCTAATGCGGTATTCTTACGAAAAGCAATATGAAAAACAGGCGGCTAATATGCGGATTGAAGCCACAAAAGAATTTTCTAAATCAGTAGCTATTTACCCTGATTTTTTAAACACTTGGTTTGATTTAGGTAGGTCGTATATGGCATTGGGGCAAATTGACTCGGCCTATTATTGCTTTGAAAAAACACATCGCTTAGATTCAACATTCTCTCAAGCTACGTTGAATTTAGCTAGAATTGCAATGCAAAAAAATGATACTTCTAAAGCTGTTTTGCTTTACAAAGAACTAATCAGAATAGACAATAAAGCCTTAGAGGGCTATAATGAATTAAGCTATTACTATTTCAATTCGGGGCAGCCAATGAAATCAATTGAAACAAATAAGCTTGCACTGCAGTTCAACCCCAATTGGAATGATGCTTATCAGAACATTGCCCGTGTATATTTTTCTATGGGAGATTCTGCAAACGCATTTTTTTATGTTCGACAATAATATAAAAAGAATAGTTGTTTATCTTAATCACACGTTATAACTTTATCGCCTTAAATATTTCGCTATGAAAATACTTTACACTCAACATCCATTTAAAAGAACTTTATCGGCCGCATTGTTGGTTCTTTTGCTTTTTGTGGTTTCGAATCAAGCAAATGCAACAGGTTGCTATAATGGCCCGGCAAATGCTTATGGAGCAGTTGGCGTTGGTATTACAATGAGTTGTACGAACCAAGCTATTGCTGTTGCCAGTACGCAATGGGCACAGTTTGTTGTAGTTGCCGGTGAAACCTATACCGTATCTACTAACGGTACCCCTTGGACAGCATATATAACAATTTGGTATTATAATGGTTCTGCTTGGTATCCTTATGCGAATGGAATAAATACTGTAACTTTCACAGGATACAATACTTATTCAGGCACCATGCTGGCTACTTGTTACAATGGTACGGCTTGCCCTGGAACACCCAATACTCCTACTTGGCCCGGCACTTCTACTATACTAAACTATAGAAGTACTGTTCCTTCGGCTACAGGTCAAGCAAGTTATGCTAATTTTGGGGTATATGGAGACCAGTACGGTTGCGGTAATGTTACATTTTCTGTACCGCCTGCAGTAGGTAGCACAGTAAAATACAGATTGTGTGCAGGCGTTGAAAATGGTGGTACAGGTTGTAATGCATGGGTAAATGGTGCAACTATGTATAATGCCAGCTCAGGAAATATTACTGTTACAGGCACCGATTTGCCTTCAGTGCCTGGGACGGGTTCGAACTATAAGTATTATATGTGGTATGGCTACGATAACTGCAATAATCAGTCGCCAGTGGGTACATCAATAGGTTATGTTAGGCGAACCGCAAATTTCAGTGTTAGTAATACTGGTGGAGGTAGCACAAGTATATGTTATAATACTTCACCGGGTACTTTTACCGCCTCAGGGGTGGGAGGGGCAGGGGCTTCAAATGTTTATAACAATTATACTTATTTATGGTATAAAAATGGCAGTAGTACGGGAGTAACCACCCAATCCTATAATCCCGGAAACTTAACAGCCACATCAACTTTTTACTGTACTGTAACTGATCCAATATGCGGGTCGCTCAATACTCCAACAATTACATCAACGGTTTATAGTAACTTTTCAGTGGGTTCGATTTCTGGTGGCAATGGAACAATTTGCCCGGGGGCTTCTACAGGTACGCTCTCCAGTGCACCAAGCGGGGGAAATGGTTCTTATACCATATATTGGTATTATAAGGATGGGGCAACTGCACCAAGTTCGGGCGGAAATATTTTTACTGGAACAACGGCAAGCACATTTAGTGCAAATCCATTTACAACGCGTACATACCAACCGTATATTGTAGCGGCAGCAGGTTGTGGTGAGGGCTGGGCAAGTAACGCTATTACTATAAACGTTCGAAATTATTTAAATGCTGGTTCCACTTCCGATGATCAAACAATTTGTGCAACATCGAGTTTAGCCGCACTTTCAAGTTTATCAGCTGCAAGTGGAGGTGATGGAGCAACTAATTACACTTGGCAATCGTCAACCAATAACAGTACATTTGGTACTTCTTCACCCGCAGGAAACGCTGCCACCTATACTCCTCCTGTTACCGTAGGTACGAATTATTACCGTAGAAGCGTAGTAGACGGTAGCGGATGTTTCTCTGCTGTAAACACAGGAACACCTACCACTATTGGCTTTACCTCTTTAAATGCATTAGCTACAACTACAGCTGCAGGCACATTAGTTAAACAAGCAGGAACAGGAGCAGGCTGGAATGCAGGTGCAAGCGGTTTGAATAGAATATCAAAAGGTGGGTTCATACAAGCACAAGCAGGTGCAGCAAATATTGATGCTATGTTTGGCTTAGATGTAAGTAACCCAAACGACGACTACAATACTATTGATTATGCACTTTTCTTATCAGCCAGTACTTCTACATATTTTTACGAAAATGGAACACAGGTTGGTGCAGGGCCTCTTTATACTACAGGTGATGTTTTTCGCGTAATGTGGAATTCTACTACAAATAGAATTCAGTATTTGAAAAATGGTGTTGTAATTTACACCAGTACCAATGTGCCTTCAGGTACTGTGTATGTACCCGACTTTTCTATATATGGTGCTGGAAACAGCCTTACTGGAGTTCAGGTTCAGGGTGATGATAATGCAACAATACTTGTAAACCCTACTCCGTCAATCCCTACAATTAATGGAGTTAGCACAGATTATAGTGTTTCTTATTGCGGTTCTGCTGGGCTAATAACTGCCACCACGGGTACGAATGGTACTACTTGTCGGTTTTACAAAGGTGCAACTTTCGCAGCGGCTGTTGCTGCTGGTGTTGTTAGCCAAGGCACTACTTCTGGTGCAGGAAACATAAGTGCGTCGAATAAATGGTATGTAACTTCTTACAATGCTACAACTGGTTGCGAGAGTACGTCGTACATTACAGTAACTGTAACTGTTACTAATTCCTTCACACTTACAATGTCAAAAAGTAATTACAATACTTATGGTGTCAGTTGTAATGGTGGTTCTAATGGGACAGTTACAGCGACCACTACCTCTACAGCCTACCCCTTGACGTTTGTTTGGTCAAATGGAGCTGTAAACGTTGTAAACAGTCCAGGCCCAGCTTCAAATACTATCTCGGGTTTACCGGCAGGTAATTATACAGTTACAGTTACCGATGCTAGTGGCTGTGGTAATGATAATATAGCTACTCCTGTAACGCTTACTCAACCTGCAACTGCATTATCTGCTTCGCTTGTTGCTTCTAGTTTTAGTGGATTTGGTACAAGCTGTGCGGGAAGCAGTACTGGTTCTATCACCACTACCCCTTCGGGAGGTACGGGTACTTATTCTACCTATGCATGGACAGCAACTGGAGGATATACAAGTGCTTCACAAAGTCCTACCGGCTTAGCTGCTAAAACGTATAACTTAACCGTAACAGACAACAACAGTTGTACTGCCACAGCAAGTATTGCCATTACAGACCCAACAGCTTTGAGTTTGACTACTGCAACAGGTTATGCTTGTTCGGGTTCAACATACACTTCTGCGGCAGTAACAGTAAGTCCTTCAGGAGGAGCATCTGGAACGTATGAATATAAAATGGATGCTGGTGCGTACCAATCTTCAAATGTATTCTCCGGTTTAACAAATGGATCTACACATACTTTTCAAATTAGAGATGCTGCTAATACAAGTTGTGCAACAGGTACTACCAGCGTAACTATTACTTTCCCTGCCAATGGAACCTCGGTTGGAGATTGTAACTTTATATATGTTACGCCAAGTGGAGACCCATCAGGAACTTTAGGAAGTAAGATTTGTCCAGTAACACTTACTCAGGCATTTGCAATCTTTGCCGGAAATGCTTCACGGAATCAAATTTTAATGGCCTCCGGTACATATCCTTTCAGTGCAACTATTTCAATACCTGCAAATATTACTATTGATGGTGGCTATAATTCTTCCACTTGGGAAAAGAGTACTGGAACTGCCACCACATTAAACATTAACCCTCCAATAGTAGATAACGCTACTTACGGAACAGGGTATTATATCGGTATGCAACCTGCCGGAAATGGATGGGCTTTAAAGGATTTAACAATCAATGTTCAAACTGCAGGAGCATCCGGAACCTATCAAAGCAAAGGTAGATCGGTATTTGGTATTTATGTGAATGGGCAAACTGGTTGGAATATCAGCAGATGTACAATTAACACAGGAGCCGGTTCAGCAGGTTTGCAAGGGGCTGCCATCGGTGGTTCTGGTAGTGCTGGTGGTGGTGGTGCAGGTGGCAATAATGGAAATAATTATGCAGCCGGCTGTAGTGCAGGTGGATCAAATGGAGCTGCAGGTTCTGCTGGTAATGGAGGTGCTTCCGGCGGCGGCGGCGGCGGCGGATGTAATGCCGGCGGCTGTAATTGGTATGGTTGTGATGCAGGAGGTTGTAATAGTGCAGGTGGTGGAGGAAACGGAAATGGAGGTGCGGCAGGTGCTGCAGGAACTACACCGGCCAATACAACGGGCATAAGTGTTTATTATATCCCCGTAAATGGTACAGCCGGAAGCAATGGTGCTGGCGGCGGCGGCGGCGGTAGAGGCGGTGAAGGTGCAAGCGGAACATGTTGTACCTGTACTTGCGGCCCATACTGGGGTACCGGTGGAGCTGGAGGTGCCGGTGGTGGTGGCGGTTTAGGTGGAAACTTTAGCTACGGCGGTGGAGCATCTATTGATATTTATGCATATGGAGGCTCAGGTACGTTAAAGGATGTAGCCTTAAATCCTGGTGCTGGTGGTGCAGGAGGAGCTTCTGTTGCCGGCCAAGCGGGTAGTGGAGGTAATGGTGGTGGTGGCCCTGGCGATAACTCAGGGTATTGCGATGGCGGTAAAGGCGGATATGGCGGAACGGGTGGTGCCGGTGGAGCCGGTGGAGCCGGTGGTGCTGGTGCAGCAGGAATAAGCCAAGGCTTAGTTACCACAAATGGAGCTTCGGTTTCTCAAACAGGAACAACTGTTCCTAATGATGGCACTACAACTGCAAATTGGTATAGCGGTTGTACAAATTCAGAAATTACCATTACTAAAACTTCAGGTAACAGCTGGGGAGCAATTAGCACAGACCCTGCTTTTGAAAATGATTTAACATCATCTACATCTAGTTATTCAGCAGCTTCTTCAACAGCTATTATTTCGTATCCTACATCTTCCACTCTTGGAGATAAAGATTTAACAGTTGGCGGAACAACAATTGCCAGATTCATAAAATTAAAAGGGAACAGATTAGTTGACCCTGCAGCTAGTTTAATTACTGCAATTGCTAACCCTTGCCCAGCAGGTTCAATTTCGCTTACAAATACCCTTTCTGGTGGTCAAGCAGCAAATGTTATTGCTTATGATTGGGATATTACCAATGTAAGCAGCCCTGGAACTAATGTATATACTTTTAGTTCTGCTAATCCGGGTACTGTTGCCGCTCCTTCGGGTGGTTGGGTATTGGGTGCTACTTATCAAGTTCGTTTGCGGTTACAAGAACTTTGTTGTGGTTGGTCTATACCGATGTATAGAACATTTACAATTCCTTCGCAACTTCCCCAAGTTGCAACCATAACACAAAGTCCTGCAGGTACAAATTGTGCAGGTGAAGTGGTATCATTTACAGCCAGTGCAGTATCGGGTGCTTCAACTTACACTTGGTCGGTTACCGGGGGTACGTTTACCGGAGACGGCACTATCGCTATTAGTGTAACAATGGGTACTGCTATGAATGGAGCAACTGTTTCAGTTGTTCCGAAAGATGCATGTACCACTGCTACTGATGGCCCAATTAAAACAAATACCTTCAATATTAATGGAGCACCAACTGCAACTATTTCAACAGTAGGTGCAGCCCCCACTACGTTCTGTCATCCCGGCTCTGTAACTTTAGTGGCAGGAGAATCAAGCGGAGGAGGCTTGGGTAATAGTTCATTTACTTATGTTTGGAATCCAGGTGGCACCACAGCATCAACTTTAGCCGTTTCCCCTGGTAGTGCAGGTACTTATCCTTATACCGTAACTATAACTGAAGGCGGTAGCGGATGTTCCACAACATCAGCCACAACAAATGTTATTGCGAGCACTCCTCCTGTAGCAACTGCCGGTTCTAATATTTCTGTTTGTACGGGCATGGCTGTTCTTACTATGACCGGGGCTACGGCTTCGGGTTCATATAGCGGAACACCAACTTGGAGTGGCGGTGGTGGTACAGGTAACTGGGTTCAAAATGCGAACCCTGCTTTAGCTACATTTACACCTACAGTTGAATCGGGTAGTTTTACAGCTACGCTTACCTTGACTGGTTCTGGTGGATGTAGTAATGTTACTGCAACTCGTACAATAACTTGGAACACAATACCGGCGATAACAGCAATGACTACTACTACATGTAGTGGAACCGGCTTTACAGTTTCTCCTCTTAATGGTGCAAATGGCGTAGTGCCATCCGGAACTACCTATTCATGGTCAGCACCGAGTGTAGCAGGAATAAATGGAACTGCACTAGGTTCAGCAGTATCAAACATAAGTGGAACATTAAATAACACTACAAATGCAGCTATAAATGTTGTATATACAGTAACACCTGTTTCAGGTGCTTGTACAGGTTCAACATTTACAGTAACCGTAACAGTAAGCCCAAAACCCGCAATTAATGCAATGACAACCACAACGTGTAGTGCAACTGGCTTTACCGTTACTCCTGTAAATTCTACCGATGACATTGTTCCATCAGGTACAACTTATACTTGGTCGGCCCCAAGTGTAGCGGGAATAACAGGAGCAGCAGCAGGAACTGCGGCAGCGAACATTAGTGGAAATTTAACGAATACTACGAATGCTGCAATAAATGTTGTATATACAGTAACACCAACATCAGGTAGTTGCACAGGTTCTACATTTACGGTAACTGTAACGGTGAGTCCAAAACCAGCAATAAATGCACAAACTACTACTATTTGTAGTGGAAATGGTTTCTCAGTGTCACCGGTAAATATAACAGATGGTATTGTTCCATCTGGAACTACCTATTCATGGCCTCAGCCAGGGGTTGCGGGCATAGTTGGGCAGGCATCTGGTACATCCTTGTCTACCATAAATGGAACATTGTCCAATGGTACAAATGGAGCACTAAATGTTGTTTATACAATAACTCCAACATCTGGTAGTTGCACAGGTTCAACATTTACGACAACAGTAACAGTAAGTCCAAGACCAGCAATAACAGCAATGACAACTACTACTTGTAGTGCTGCGGGCTTCACGGTATCACCTGTGAATTCAACCAATGGTATAGTTCCAGCCGGAACTACCTATTCATGGTCAGCCCCAAGTGTAGCGGGAATAACAGGAGCCGCATCAGGTACAGCAGCTTCAGACGTAAATGGTGCATTAACTAACACAACGAATGCTGCAATAAATGTGGTTTATAGCGTAACTGCAACATCGGGCAGCTGTGTTGCCTCATCTCCATTTAATGTAACGGTAACAGTAAGCCCAAGACCAGCAGTAACAGCAATGACTTCTACAACTTGTAGTGGAACGGGCTTTACTGTGACTCCTGTAAATTCAACGGATGGTATTGTACCGACAGGTACTACTTATTCGTGGTCAGCACCAAGCGTAGCTGGAATTACAGGTACAGCAGGAGGATCTGCCGCAACGAACATTAGTGGAAATTTAACGAATACTACTAATGCTGCAATAGATGTTGTTTATAGCGTAACTGCAACATCTGGTAGTTGTGTTGCCTCAGCTCCGTTTAATGTAACGGTAACAGTAAGTCCAAGACCAGCAGTAACAGCAATGACCACTACTACGTGTAGTGGAACTGGCTTTACAGTATCCCCGGTGAATTCAACGAATGGTATTGTACCATCGGGAACTACATATTCTTGGTCAGCACCGAGCGTAGCCGGAATAACAGGAGCAGCTTTGGGTTCAGCAGCCTCAAACATTAGTGGAACATTAACAAATACTACGAATGCAGCTATTAATGTTGTTTATAGCGTAACTGCAACATCTGGCAGTTGTGTTGCCTCAGCTCCATTTAATGTAACGGTAACAGTAAGCCCAAGACCAGCAATAACAGCAATGACAACCACAACGTGTAGTGCAACTGGCTTTACCGTTACTCCTGTAAATTCT
>CANJNG010000093.1 GCA_947475205.1 Bacteroidota bacterium | reverse complement strand
CTTAGGCGTCATTAATGTCGCCTCACTGGGAGTGACTACATTATGAGGCGTCATTAATGTCGCCTCACTGGGAGTGACTACATTATGAGGCGTCATTAATGTCGCCTCACTGGGAGTGACTACATTATGAGGCGACATTCACGCATTGTGAGGCATTTTGGGCAATCTATAAAAAAAAAGGCATGAAAAAAGGGCTGCTGCAAGCCGGCTAAGCGTGCAACAGCCCTTGGAGGCTAAAGGAAAAAGGGACTATATTACGGTAACAGGGCCTGAATAAAACCAAGCCGATTTGCGGTTTTTGCTGAAATTGCCCATCACCCTAAAATAAAGGGTAACACCCACAGGAAACCCGGCAATTTTAATGGTAGCCTTTGCACCCAAGGTGCCTTCAATGGGCAGCCAATTGGTACCATCGGTGCTTTGCATGTAAAATGCCGACTGAAGCGGAAGGTCTTCTTTGCCTGCCGATAGTGCCATTGCTTTCGCGTTTGCCACAAATTTAAATTCGCTCGAAAGCTGGGTAGAATACACAGCAAAATTTGTTTTCACAGGTGAATTGTAGGTTTTCACCTTAAACAAGCACGATTGAATAATGCTTATAGCATCGGGCTGGTTGGTATTAGCCACGGTTTGAATCCTGAACTTGATGGTGAGGTTTAGGTAGGAAACCACATTTTCGTATGCCGTTTTGCGGGCTGCCACTGCTCCCAGCTTTTTCAAACCCACATCATCGGTGGCATTGGTGTAAATAAGCACCAAAGCATCTAGCCCCGTAAGTTCGCCCGTTAAAAATGTTACCTGTGTGGTAGCATTGCAGGCCGCCGTTACGTAGCCTATCATGTCCTTGCGGTCGCCCCATTTGCGTGGCATATCTAGCACCGCAATGGCTTTGGCATTGGGGTTTATCACGCCCATAAGCAAAAACACCGGAATGCCATGCCTGGGGTGGCAGTTCATGCCGGTATTATAATTTGTAGAAGCGTTTTGTTGTGCGGTGGCTTCTTTAACCGATGTTTTAGATTTGTTTTTCATGTTAGAAAAAATTTAGATTTTGTGCGACTTTGCACGGGTCAAATGTCAAACGTTTTTTTTAAGGAATGAAAATGGGGAATGAAACCCCGGTATTGGGGGAATGAAATCCGGGGAATAGGGGAATGAAATGCTTTTTGGCCTAAAAACAGGAGGTCCGGTTTGGGCTCAAATTGGGGCTAAATAGCAAAAATTGGATACTTTCTTGCAAATTTTTTTGGTAAATTTAAAAAAATGTGTAACCTTTGTGTTGTGGTTTTTATCCTTTATTAATTAAAATGCTTCTTAAAATCTAACCTAAGATTCGTGCATCCATAATATAGAAGGGCTGAAATTGGGCTTGCCTTCATGCCGTTCTGTTTGGTTTGTATCCACGATTCAGGTATTCAAATCCAAACTATTATGGCAAACAGAAAAGATTCAATCAAAGAGTGGGCCCTCGACCCCGCCTGCAAATGTGGTATCCTAAATAAATACCTTTATATAAAAATATCGAGCGATGTAATGTATGAAAGGCATCTTATTTCCGATATTATGTATATAACCTGCAATCTAGGCATACTCCATATTTATAAATATAAACCCCTTGAATACATTCCGGAAACCGTAACTGAAAAGTCTGAGCTTATTAATATGATGAGTGAAGTGGTAAAGGTTGAATTAAGTCTCAAACATTTGGAGGAAGAACTGAAGGAACATAATATTTATCGGATAAGCAAAGGAGTGGCCGTAAGTCGCAACCATATAATTGGTTTCGACCGTGGTATTTTGAAAATGAGCGACGGCCAATGTTATGAGGTAAGCGAAGTATATGTAACAGATTTAATTGAATTTTTGAAACAGAAAATTAGGTCTGAAGGCAATTAAAAGCGTTTAGCTGCTAATGCCTGTTCATTTTTCTTTACTAAAAACCTAGCCTGCGGCAGGCATGAATATGTAATAAAGTTTAAAATTAAACTATGTGGAAATCTATTTTTCCTATGTGCCTATGTAGTTTATAATGTAATATTTAACCGAACACAGTTGTATATTCAATTCCGTTCGAAAATATTCAACCCCCATTTTGCATTCTAATTCAAAAAAACCTTTCCTTTGAACTTTGAATATGAAAACGATAATTGCACTGCTGTTAGGCATTTGTTTCCTAACTACTTCCTTTAAAAGCATCGACGCCAAAAAGCCCGGAAAAATTGACATTAAAACCGTAGTTATTGATGCCGGACACGGTGGCCACGATGTAGGATGCTTGGGCAGCAGTAGCCGCGAAAAGGATATGGCTCTGCGAGTTGCCTTAAAATTAGGCAAACTCATTGAAGATAATTTGGGCGATGTTTCGGTGGTTTATACCCGCCAAACCGACACTTTTATTGAGCTGCACAAGCGGGCCGATATTGCCAATAAAAACAATGCCGACCTCTTTATTTGCATTCACTTTAATTCGGGGGCTAAAACCGCTTTCGGTGTGGAAACCTTCGCCATGGGATTGCACAAAAGTGCCGCCAACTTAGAAGTAGCCAAACGGGAGAACTCCTCTATTTTGCAGGAACAAAACTACTTGAAGCAATACGATGGCTTCGACCCCAATTCGGAAGAAGCAACTATAATTTTTACGCTGTACCAAAACGCTCATTTGGACCAAAGTCTTGCTTTTGCATCGCGGGTGCAGGAAAAGTTTAAAAGAACCGGACGGTTTGATAGGGGCGTAAAACAAGCCGGATTCCTTGTTTTGTGGCGAACAAATATGCCTGCCGTGTTAATTGAAAATGGGTTTTTAACCAACAAGGAAGAGCAGAACTATTTCAAGAATGGCAATGGCGTTAACAAGTCGGCCGTAAGTATTTTTAAGGCATTCAGGGAATACAAAGCACAGGCCGAAGGCGAGCCAATCCCCAAGGACGATGAACCATTTATTGGGATGGAAGCCATGTCGAAAATCGAAACCTACAAAGCACCCGTGGAAGAACCCAAAGCAGATGCAGTGCTTGGAAGCGGCGAAGAAGCCACTCCCGATTCCTTCAAACTCAAAAACCTGAAAGCCGATACCGTGAAAGCCACCACTATGAGCCGCACTGAGTTGGAAGCGTATAAGGAACAACTTAAAAAAGAGAAAGAAAAAACCCAAAAAGAACTCGCAGAAATAAAGCGGAACGGCGAAAAAGCAGCTAAAAACCACGCCAAAGAACAGCAACCCGAGCAAACCAAACCGGAACCCACTGCTACCACTACCACCACTCCCGATTCCGAAGCAAGAGTGTGTTACCGCGTGCAGTTTTACGGTTCGCCGCTGCAAATGGCACTAACTAGCCCAAAGTTCAAAGGCTTGGAAATGATTTGGGAATATCAGGACAAAAATGTGTATAAGTACACTTCGGGTATGACACAAAACTTTGCCGAAGCCTCCAAGCATCAGGCCACCGTTCGCAAAGCAGGATTTAAAGATGCCTTTATTGTTGCCTTTAACAACGACCAACGCATCACTATCGATGAAGCGAAAAGGTTGTTAGGGAAGTAATTTTTTCAAATCATGAAGCCTCAACAAATACTCCTTCTAAAATGTATCTGTCTTGGGATAATCCTTTCATTTCAGGCAAAGGCAGAACGCTTTACCCCGCCCAAAGGGTTTAAGCCACCAGCTTCCACACCCAAATTCACCGAGAACAAAGGCCAGTGGGAAAGCCCCATTCATTTCCGGTTAGACTTACATCAGGGCGAAGTTTGCTTCGAAAAATCATCCATCCTCTTTAACCTGCATCAGTCGCCTTTAGAGGATGAAAAAACCACCAATGGAGGGCATCATCACACCCTTCAAAACTCATTTAAAGGTCATGCTTACCGTATAAATTTATTGGGTTCAAATTCCGTTATCCCCCAAGGAGAAAATTTGCATGAGGGCTGCACCAACTTCCTGTTGGGAAACGATAAATCCAAATGGAAATCCAATGTTTTATCCTATTCCCAAATCTATTACCCCAACGTTTACGAGCATATTACCTTAAAATTTGAAGGGAAAGGCGATGATTTAAAATACGAATACATCGTAGCTCCTAACGGAAACACCGACGACATAGTGATGGATTATGAAGGAGTGGAAAGCATTAAACTAAAAAACGAAAGTTTAATTATCGCTCTTTCTATTGGAACGGTAAAAGAACTTAAACCCTATTCCTATCAGGTTATCAATGGCAAGAAAGTAGAAGTAGCTTCCAAATTTGTTTTGAAAAACAATTCGGTTTCGTTTGAATTTCCAAACGGTTATGATAAAACCAAGGAGTTAATCATCGACCCCACCCTGAATTTTGCTACCATGACCGGCTCCACTGCCGACAACTTCGGGTTCACAGCAACTTATGATGTGCAGGGGAATTTCTACGGAGGCGGAATTGTATTAAGTAGCTTCACTTATCCCACTTCTACGGGAGCATTTCAGTCAACCTATGGCGGAAATGTGGACATTGCGATTACCAAGTTTAACCCCACAGGTACTGCTATTGTGTATTCCACGCTTCTCGGAGGCAGCGAGTGCGAACAACCCAGCAGTTTGGTCGTAAATAGCCTAGGTCAATTGGTGATTCTGGGAACTACTTCTTCGTCCACAGATTATCCCCTAACCAACGGAGCATACAGCAGTACCTTTGGCGGAGGCACAGCCATCAATTTCGCCGGAAACGGCACTAATTTCGCTAACGGTTCCGACATTATACTTACCATTTTAAATGCTAACGGTACAGCTCTAATAGGTTCAACTTTTTTTGGTGGAAGTGGCAATGATGGCTTAAATAATGTAAACCCTTTACAATACAATTACGGCGACCAGTTTAGGGGCGAAGTGGTGGTGGATGCACAAAATAATGTGTATATAGCCTCTACCACTCAATCATCAGATTTCCCGGTTACAGCAGGCGTTTCACAATCTGCACTTTCGGGGCCACAAGACGGTATTGTTGCCAAATTTAATCCAACCCTAACCTCACTAATTTGGGGAACCTACTTAGGAGGTAATTCGGGCGATGCTGCCTATTCTTTATTTCTCGATGCAAATAACTCCCCCTATGTTTCGGGAGGCACAACCAGTAGCAACTTTCCTACTACGGCAGGAGCTTTACATAACACCGCTCTCGGCGGAATTGCCGATGGATGGATTGCTCACTTAAACCCAAACGGAACGGCTATTTTGGCGGCTACCTATATTGGAACTTCGGCCTACGACCAAGCCTATTTTGTGGCTTCGGATGTGAGTGGAAATGTTTACACCGTTGGGCAAACCACCGGCAATTATCCCACAACTGCCGGGGCTTTTTCAAACGCAAACGGACAACAGTTTATCCATAAATTAAACCCCAGCTTAAGTACAACAATCGCCGCTGCAAAATTCGGAACGGGTGCAAGCCAAATTAACATTTCCCCAACAGCTTTTTTGGTGGATATTTGCGAACGGGTGTATGTTGCCGGATGGGGTGGCGATGATAATGGTGGTTCAACATTGGCCGGAGGAAACACCACCGGATTACCCACCACAGCCAACGCTATCCAGTCCACTACCGATGGTTCCGATTTTTACTTCTTTGTTTTAGAGAACAACTTCGCTACCCAATTATACGGAAGCTTTTATGGTGGCTTTGGCAGCATTGAACACGTTGATGGCGGCACAAGCCGATTCGACCCCAGAGGTGTAATGTATGAAGCTGTTTGTGCCAGTTGCGGAAGCACCAACGGTTTCCCGACCACGCCCGGAGTTTATGGTCCTTTGAATAATGGTTCCGATAGTTTTGGGAATGTTCGCTGCAATTACGGTGGAATCAAAATCAGCTTTGAAATCACCGATGTAAACGTGGGACTTGCCGCAAGCCCTAACGCAACAGGATGTGCTCCTTTTACTGTAAACTTCACTTCATCCTCTAATGGAGCAGATTTGTATCAATGGGATTTTAATGACGGCGGAGCAACATCAATCGCTGCAGCCCCATCCCACACTTTTCAAAATCCGGGAACGTATCAGGTAAGGATTATCGGAACAGATACTAATGCCTGCCCCGGGGTAACCATCGCCGATACAGCTTTCCTTACTATAATTGTATCTTCCGGTACTGTTTTGGCCGGAGCCGATCAAACTACCTGTGCCGGAAGTTGTATAACACTTAATGCCACAGGAGCAACCACCTATACTTGGACTCCTGTAACCGGACTAAGCAATCCCACTTCCGCCACTCCAACAGCATGCCCGGCGGTAACCACTACCTATATTGTTACAGGAACAAGCAATTCCTGCACCGATACCGACACGGTAACCGTATTTGTAACAACGCCACCAAATGTTTCCGCAAGTAATGATACCACTATTTGTGTTGGAGGAACAGCCCAACTCAATGCCACAGGTGGGTTAAGTTATAGTTGGAGTCCGGCAACAGGTTTGAGCAATGCATCTATTGCAAACCCAACGGCATCGCCATCAACCACCACTACATATATTGTTTCAGTAACTGCTCCATCGGGCAATTTGGTTCAGAATGGTGATTTTTCGGGAGGAAATACCGGGTTTACCAGTAGCTATGTGAATAATGCTAATTTAGTTCCTGAGGGTCGATATGAAGTAACTGCCGATGCCAACAATACTCATCCTAACTTTTTTGGAGTAGATCATACCTCAGGTAATGGTTTGTTTATGGCTGTGAATGGTTCAGGTGTAGCCAATACCGATGTGTGGTGTCAAACCATGGCCGTTACTCCGAATACACTTTACGCGTTCAGCACTTATGTAAGTACGCTGTCCCCGTCTGGAAATGTGGCTATTCTGCAATTCAGTATAAATGGTGTTCCCTTGGCCACCCCTTTTAATGCTCCGGCAAATATCAACAACTGGATTCAGTTTTTCCAATCTTGGAATTCCGGGAATGCCACCACTGCCACTATTTGTATTGTGAATCAAAATACGGCAACCGGGGGAAATGATTTTGGACTGGACGATATAACCTTTGCCCCTACCTGCACCACCACCGATACCGTTATCGTTACTGTAGCCGGAAATTTAATCAATGCCGGACAAGACCAACAGATTTGCCCCGGCGATACCGTTCAGTTGAATGCCACAAATGGCCAAACCTATTCTTGGACACCAACTATAACACTCAGCAATCCGAATATCGCAAATCCTTTGGCATTTCCAAGCCAAACCACAGATTATGTAGTGAACGGAATAGATACACTTGGCTGCAATTCCAGCGATACAGTTACCATAACCGTTAATCCACTTCCAAATGTAGATGCCGGACAAAATCAAAACATTTGCTTAGGTGATAGCACTCAATTGAACGCAACGGGAGCACTAACATATAGTTGGAGTCCCGCCACAGGCTTGAGCAATACCGCAATTCCGAACCCTTTTGCTCAACCTGTAATCACAACAACTTATACAGTTACGGGAACATCGCAGGCAGGATGCGTGAATGTAGATTCAATGGTTTTAACCATCAATCCGCCTCCAATTGCTGTCGTTTCAGGTCCTGTCAGCATTTGTCCGGGAGGCAGCACACAATTAAATGCTTCGGGGGGATTGGCCTATAGTTGGAGTCCTGCTACAGGTTTAAATAATCCGAACACGGCTAATCCAATAGCCAGCCCCTTAGTTACTACCACCTATGATGTTGCTGTTTTTGATGTGAGTGGCTGTTCCGATACAGCATCGGTAACGGTTACAGTTTTACCTGCTCCAACCATAAATGCCGGACCAAACACCGGATATTGTGCAGGTGGAAGTGTACAGCTCAATGCCACAGGCGGACAAAGCTATTCCTGGACTCCGGCAAACGGATTATCGAATCCCAATATTGCGAATCCTGTTGCGAGTCCGAATTTCACAACCACCTATATCGTAACCGGAACGGCACAAAACACCTGTACCAATACTGATACCATTACAGTAGAGGTGTGGCCAAATCCGAATGCTAACGCTGGGCAAGACCAAACTATATGTTCGGGTTCGTTTGTGCAATTGTTGGGGAGCGGTGGACAAACTTATCAATGGAATCCAGGAGCGACATTAAGTAACGACACCATTTTTAATCCAACAGGAACACCTGCTACAACCACAACTTATACCTTAACCGTAGGAAATCAGTTTGGCTGCACCGACCAAGATCAAGTGCTTATTACCATTGTTCCCGCTCCTGCCTATACACTAAGCAACGATACAATTATTTGCCCCGGAACTTCCGCTCAGTTAAATGCCACAGCAGTGGGTTCTACAGGGTTTACTTGGCAACCAATTACGGGCTTGAATAATCCATTTATTGCTAACCCCATTTCTACTCCTCCGTTCACGATTTTCTATACCTTAAATATCCAAACTGCCACCTGCTCTATTAACGATAGCGTTACGGTAGTAGTAGCTCAACCCGATTTTGCCAATGCCGGAACAGACCAAACCTATTGCAATGGTGGAACTGCAAACCTCACCGCTTCGGGAGGAGTAAGTTACCAATGGTTTCCAAGTATATTCTTAACCAATACAAATACAGCAAATACAACCACTAGCTCCGACACTTCAATTATATACGGCGTAATAGTAACCAGTCCCATTGGTTGCTTAGATACCGATTATGTAGATATTGTGGTGAATCCCTTGCCCAACGTGGATGCAGGGCCCATTCAGGATGCAATTTGCATAAACAGTACGCTCCAACTCACGGCCACAGGTGCAGACCATTATGTTTGGCATCCGGGAATTAGCTTAAATGATTCCACTATTGCCAATCCAACGGTAGGGCCAATTGCTACAAACCAGGTTTATACTGTTGTTGGTATAGATACTGCATTTGGATGTCAGAACATCGACAGTATTCTTGTCATTCTTACTCCGCTGCCACTTGCCGATGCTGGAAATGATACCCTAATTTGCCCCGGCAATACGGTTACGCTGAATGCTTCGGGAGGGGCAAGTTACTTCTGGAGTCCGCCCGATGGGTTGAGTAATGTGTTTATCGCCAATCCGATTGCATACCCAAGCGTATCTACAGAATACATTGTTTTTGTGAGCGACACAAACCAATGTACGAATACCGACACGGTTTTGATTTCGGTGTTTAGTTTGAATTTTGGCGGAGACACAGCCATTTGCCAGGGAGATACCGTGCAGATTTCGCTTCCTGTGGGGGGTAGTTATCTTTGGAATCCTTCAACAGGAGTTTCTGATACTACGTCGAGCAGTCCATTCCTTTTCCCTGACAAAACCACCTCTTATTTAATTTCGGCTACCGATTCAGCAGCGGGTTGCCTCACCGAGGGTAGCTTTAATGTAGAGGTGTTGCCGGGTGCAGTAGCCAAATTTGTGGCGAAGTATATGCCGGGTTGCGATAGCTTGGTGGTGAAAACGTTCAACAATTCGCTATACGCCGACAGTTATCTTTGGAATTGGGGCTGGGACGATTCCAGCAAAGCGTATAATCCCATGTTCTTTTTGCCTTATGGAAATGGGCGGATGATAACGTTGATAGCGGTTTCAAACAATGGCTGCAACGACACGCTTACTATTGACAGCAGTTCAGTGGTGTTTGACGATAGCCTCATTTCAACTGTTCCAAACGTGTTTAGCCCCAATGGCGATGGCCAAAATGATTGCTTCCGCCCTGAAGTGGAAGGCTGGTTTGCCGATTGCTACCGCATAAATGTATATAACCGCTGGGGCGAACTAATCTTTGAAAGCCTTCGAGAAGGACACTGCTGGGACGGTCGCACAAAGGGAGGCAACCCCGCCGAATCGGGTACTTATTTCTATGTAGCCAAAGTTAGGGATATGGCCTTTAAAGGCTATGTGCAATTGCTGAGGTAGGGGGGAAATACCATTTAAATTTCATTTAATATTAGCCATTAGAAAGGCAGATTTATATGTATATTTTCAGGATGGCAATAGATTGAAGTCTGCTTTGATTTTAGAATTAATTTGTTATCTATAAAGTCAATTTCATAAACGCCATTATAAAGAAAATCAAAAGTATCGGCTTGCATAATTTGTAACGAATTGTTGTTAATCTTCCAACTGCCTATCGCTCCATGAGAGTTAAAACCTGGTAGAGTTACTATTCCGTCTTTCTCAAAGACAATACTCTCCTCACAAATACCAGCTCCAACTAATTGAATAAAGTCCACAGTAGTTGCTTTAAACTTTCTTCCATCATAAGTTACTCCGTCAACACACCAACTTTGTTTTATGAGTTTTTCAGATGTTGTTGGTAGCGTTGCCATAAAAATGGCCCCAACAACCAACCAAATAACAATTGGTGCTATAATCATCAACCGATATTCAAATCGCAATTTCTTAAGAAATGGAATTTTAAAAGTAGCTTTATCAATCTTGGTATAAAGCGATGACAGAATAGGTTCTTCGTCTTTAATGAAGCCACCACTTTTTAAAATTTCAAGGGTCTTTTCAATATCACTTTCTTTTACTTGAAGTTTTACCCCGCCTATTGCATTTGAGTAGCCAGGTCTAATCTGTACGGAAAGCTCATCTTGAATAAAATATTCAATTCCTTCTAATTCAAGTCTTCCACGAAGAATAGCAAGTTCCGTTGGGTGAGTAAAAGTTCTAATTGTTATGAATTTGTCCAAGATTACAATTTCCCTCTTAATTCAAAATCACCAAGCGTTCAAACTGCGACGAACTGCTTCCTTCGGGGTTTCTTACATTAATTCGATATACATATACCCCTTTACCTATAGCAGAGCCATAATCATCACGTCCATCCCAAGTGATTTCGTCTTTATCTATCCTAAATCCTTGGGTAAAGACAGTTTCGTGAATATTCTTCACCACCTTCCCCGAAATGGTCATCACCTGAATATGCACTTCGAGGTTGGTGCAAACTTGATTATGTTCAAACATAAACGAAGTGTGGGTTGTGAACGGGTTAGGATAGTTAAGCACATGCTTCAAGGCCATGGCAGCATTTGTGGCTACCACAAATTCGGTGTAAGTTTCCGATGAATTGTTGTAAACATCCCACACCTTAAGGCTCAGCGTATGCCGTCCATCCGAAATATTGCTAAGATTATACTTCATTGAGCCGCTTTTGTAGCTGTTGAGGTCGGCTTGGTAGTAATCGTTCAGAACCATCTGCTCCGAGGTATTTTGGTCTAAAATAGCGGTAATGTCGTGGCCGATGCCGTTCCCCACCGTGTTTATTCCGTTGCTATCTGTCATGAAAGCAAGCATTAGCGGGTTTTCGTTTGTTGTTCCCCCAAAAACAAATTTATCATTATTCATAAACAGCTTCACAACCGGACCGGACACATCGGTGGGTGCATTAGGATTTGAACCTCCTACAATAAAGTTTTCGTAAAATCCGGTTGCGTCCGTATTATCGTTTTGAGCATAAAAACTCATTCGGCCAAAACCGTAGTTATAGGCTATATCCTTGGGCACCACAAACTGAAAACTCCACAAACCATTAGCAATAGTGGCTTTCCCTTTATATAAAACATTCTTTTGCAGCTTGTAAACAAAGGGATAACCGCCATCATTAGACAGCGTAGTAATGGTGGAAGGCTTATCGAAAACAGTAGGGTAAAGCGTTCCGCTGTAAGTATTCAGAGAATTACCATTTCGGTCGGTAACATTCCCCGACACCGTAATTAAGGACAAGGCCGAAATGGTATCGGGACTAATATCCACCGTTACATTATTAATTTTAGCAAGATTGGCTACATTTTTAGGGTAAGCTAAGCGTTGTGCAGGGTCGCCAAGCAGCGAGAAATTGCGGCTGTTGGTTATTATACCACCTTGCAGCTTGGGCGATTTGGCATATCGCAGCACTTCGCCCATAGCAGGCAATTGTCCGTTGATTGTATCGAAAACTACTTTCAGGAAGTTTTGATTTAGTGTGAAATTCGGAGCGGAATACACCAAACGAGAGGTTGTAAAGAGGGCAATTCCACCACCGTCTGGATTTAATAGAACGTACTCCCCTGCCGATGTGCGTTGGGGGTCGTCCCAACGGCTAAATTCGCAGGTAGCCGTAACGAAAGCGGGCAGAGAATTGATATTCTTGAGCGATAGAATATCTTCCACCATCCAAATTCGTTCGTGAGCAATGCCCACTTCGCCGCCGTGGCCGGTATAGTTCATCATTAAAACCCCTTTTTCGCAACGGTTGTTTATGGCCTTGTTTACTTCAGGGTAACGTGTACCGCCGGGGGTGCTTATTTGCTGATAAGCATCCAAATAAATCTTATCAATGTTCAACCACGGAAATAGCGTGTCCACCATAGCCGAAAGTTGGCTCGACTGGCTCATGTGTAAGTTGTTATCCTCGTCGTCGGCTATGAAACACACGATATTCCGCCAATCGGGAGCAAGGATTGCGGTGTTAGTGCCGCCACCCGAGCAGCAATCGGTAGTGCTTCCGGTAGCAACGGTGGGGCTAAGTTTTGAGTAACCGATAATTTTATCTACCACACCTTTTGCTTCGGCTAAAGTCTTAACCGGCAGACGACCAACGCCGATGTCCATCACATCTTTATCATTAAAATTACCCTCACTGCTATCGAGCAAGGCATAATAATCATCGCAAACGTAGCTGGTAGTAGGGTTTAAAGATTCATAAGATTCATAAGTAGGAATAAATGCCGTGTTGGCTGAAAACCGAGCCTTGTTATCATACGAACCATCGCCAAACAAGCACAGATATTTGATGGAATGATTGCTATTTGCCCCCCTATCATAATACATTCGGGCATAATCGCGAATGGCCGACATATCCCTTGTTCCCGATGAAAACTCGTTGTAAATCTGTTCGGGACTCACCACCTGAACCGTAAGCGGATTTTCCGGGTTATTCCTGTGAAAGTTAGCTAACCGCTCCGCTTCCGAATTCCAAGCGTTGGGAGCTACTATAATCATCCCTACATTAGCTGTTCCATGCAGGTTTTGATTAGGTACATTGCCAATAATGGTCGGGCTTAGAAAACTGCTGCCAGTAAAGGAAATAAATTCATGTAACACATCGGAACTTGCCCGAAATACTGCTGAATTACCGTTGGGAGAATACAGCTGGTTCAGCACCTGAATAGGATTTGTTACATCCCAAATCGTAATTCCATTGGCATTTTGCAAAGAATATTCGGCAATATTGCCCGGCCCTACTGAGCTTTTATCCCTGAAATTCATTTGGCTTCCGCTTTGGATTAGTTTGCGGTGAACATTGCATTCAATATAGTCGAGCCAACCCTGAGCTTCGGAATTAGCTCCTTTATTATAGGAAACAGTTAAGTTTATATTATCCGCTCCTGGGTTGAATTGAGAGCATTCCACATCAGCTTTAGCAAAAATATCGGTGCCGCTGCCCGTAACTTTAGGGATAGTAACCGTTTGGATTTGACTTCCATTTGCAGTCATACTAAACGTGGTACCAGCAGAACCAACGCTGCGGGCAACATAGCGAGCCGAGATAACCGTGGGTCTGGAATTATCCAGGTTGGGAAAACTAAAAGGGAAATCATACGAAAGTGTAATGTCGAACACTTCTCCAAGCCAATCTTTCCCCGATTTAATAAGGTTTACGGCATCTTTTTCGTGAACAGCATAATCATTGAAAGTAGTAACGCTGTGGGTGGCAGCCTCGGAGCGGCTAATTTGGTTACTTATGCGTTTTCCGGCACCTTTATCGGCTGTGATAAAGTAATACGTGGTGTCGGAAAAGTCATGAGTTATGTGATAGAAATCGCCAATGCATGAAGGGGAGTTTGGGTTCTGTTTCCAGCGGTTTGGGCTTTGGCCATAAAAAAGAATATAGTCGTCGGAATCGAACGAACCATCATTTTCACCCGAAACAAGAATGGAGTTCTCCTGCAAATCGTCATACCTAAACTCATTGTTGGCTCGGGGAATCAATCCTCCGCCATTGCCATAAATGCGGATGTTTTTAGGGTTTACTGAACCGGGGTCTATGCCCATTTGTTGCAATAGATTCCGATTGATTTTATACACACCGTCGGCCGTAACTCCCATTTTAAACCAAGAACCCGATGCCAAAACCGAAGAAGCCGAGTATTGAGGAACAAAACTTGCTTTAGCCGAATAGGATGCCGGTGTGAACTTTATACTGATTGATTTCAGTTTCTTAAACCGGCCATTTTCTTTAATTACTGGGGGAATTTTAGCTACCGCATAATGGTTTCGTTTTTCGATGCTGATATGTGACGTAACCGCAAAGGCAGACGTTACATTATCCACCCCTTCAAACCCCGATGCTTCTTCGCCAACCATATCTTCCCAATCGGCAGACACCACCTGAACGCTAACTTTCGACACATTGGCGGCAATGGGTTGTGAAAGGTAAAACTCGGGCAGGAAGCCGCTTTCGGGATTATTGATAAGCCCCTCGGCTTGCAGAAACTTTAGCTTGCCTTTTCCGCTCACTTCCTCGTAAGCAGGCTTTATCCACTTAATGGTATGCGATACAAGTTGCTGCGATAAAAGCCCAAAAGGGCTAAAAATTAGCGTTGCGAATACGCCGATGCGAAAAGCCAAACTACTTGCGATGGTGAAAAAATTGATGCAACGAAATTAGCGAATACTTGGGGGTGTGGGCTATAAAAAATTAATTACGATCGGCGAAGTCCAGGATGGGGAAATATCGATAGCATTTATCTACCTAATGCCACCATTTTGCATTTTAGCTTTAATCCAAAATTGTTAATAGGCCAAATTTCAAATGGCGACCATTATCAAAAACTGGTTTCAAAGTATTGAAAATTATTAGTATTTTCAAGATACGAATTAAGGAGAAGATTGCGATAGGTTACCGCAATGGGCTACCACACTTTCGGGGTTTTCAAATCCGCTTATCTCCCTCAACTAGTCTTGGCTTGCCATGGCTGCAAAGCAGAACAAGGGCAAAACTATTTGAGCTATCTTATTCATGTTAATTGGTATTTAATCGCCGTAATATTCTGCTACATCTTCAGCGGGTGGGTTGCTATCTTTTACGGAATGGTCGTTTTCCTGCACATTCGCCAATTCTCCTTCATTAGCCTCACTTGCAGGAGGTGCGTCGGCAATATTTTTTCCTTTATTGGCCTTATAGTTATTTGGATTTATTTTTTTAGTGTGTCCGTTTTTATTCACCGGTAAATCGCTGGTTTTGTTCACTTCTGAATTGATATTAGCTCTCATTTTTTTGCTTTTAAGATGATTAATTTCACCCTGCAAAGGTCAGCCAAGGGCAAATGGTGGTTATTATACAATTTGGGTTAAGAATT
>CANJNG010000092.1 GCA_947475205.1 Bacteroidota bacterium | reverse complement strand
TTTAGCGGTATCAGATTTAACCGTAATCTTGCTTCAGTAATAACAATAAATCTTGACAATAAAATTCTAAATTAACATCAGAATGTGTCAAGTTATTTTAGGAGGGGTCATCTTACAGCTCTTCAATCCCTTCTTACAGCTCTTCAATCCCGTCTTACAGTTCTTCAACCCATTCTTACAGTTTTTCAATCCCTTCTTACAGCTCTTCAATCCCGTCTTACAGCTCTTCAATCCCGTCTTACAGCATTACAACCCCGCCTTACCCAAAAGAAATTGTCTCTTACAGTAAAGAAATCATCTTTTACACAAAAGAAATCGCATCCACCATTTTCGCAATTGCATCTATCAACATTACTCCGGCTAATTTCAAGTCACCCGCCCAAAATCGTAGGGTAGGTATGCCCCTAAGGGCAAAAATCAGTTTTTCTATCAAATTATCAGTAAACGGCTTCAGCCCTCACCCTTGGGTAAATCCTGTGTCCCATTCCTCAACAGAAATTTGTCTTACACCCGGAAAACATTCGTAACCCTAAACACGATATTTTTGTCCCACAAAACAAAGAATGAGAACAATTCAATTTAGGGAAGCCCTCCGCGAAGCAATGAGTGAAGAAATGCGGAAAGACCCCACCATATTTCTGATGGGCGAAGAAGTGGCCCAATACGATGGAGCCTATAAAGTAAGCCAGGGCATGCTAGCCGAATTCGGCGAAAAACGGGTGATAGATACCCCCATTGCCGAACTCGGTTTTGCCGGAATAGGCGTGGGAGCTGCCATGAACGGCCTTCGCCCCATAATTGAGTTCATGACCTTCAATTTCTCCTTAGTGGCCATCGACCAAATTATAAACTCAGCAGCTAAAATTACAAGTATGAGCGGCGGTCAGTTTTCTGTGCCTATCGTGTTTCGGGGGCCAACGGGCAGTGCTGGAATGTTAAGTTCGCAGCATAGTCAGGCCTTTGAAAACTGGTATGCCAACTGTCCCGGACTAAAGGTAATAGTGCCCTCAAATCCAAACGATGCCAAAGGCTTGCTTAAATCAGCCATTCGTGATAACAACCCCGTTATTTTTATGGAAAGCGAACAAATGTATGGCGACAAAGGCGAAGTACCCGATGGCGAATACCTTATCCCCATTGGGGTAGCTGACATTAAACGAAAAGGAAAAGACGTAACTATTGTGTCTTTTGGTAAAATAATGAAAGTGGTGCTCAATGCTGCCGAAGAACTGTCCAAAGAAGGAATAGATGCCGAAGTAATAGATTTACGCACCGTTCGCCCAATTGATTATGCCACCGTTATAGAATCAGTAAAAAAAACAAACCGCTTAGTCCTGGTGGAAGAGAGCTGGCCGTTGGGCAACATTAGCACCGAAGTAGCCTTCAAAGTGCAAAAAGATGCCTTTGATTATTTAGATGCCCCAATCAAAAGGGTAAACTGTATGGATGTACCGCTACCCTATGCCCCATCCCTCATCGAAGCCTTTCTGCCCAACATTGAAAGGGTGGTGAAGGAAGTGAAATCGGTGATGTATAGGAAGTAGTAATTTCCCGGAGGGCTTCAGGCTATTTCCCAATTAAATAATATTGAACAAAAGAAACAGCCTTTACCATCAATTGCAATTTAATTCTAAATTTGCCGACGCTTGGCTGCTTTTTGTCGAAACAAAAAATATTTTAGGGTTTGCACAATATATTTCAACTTTCTGCGTTCATATCAGCATAAACCAAACTTTTAACCGATTATGAATTTCAAATCAACAACCGTATTTTCTTTATTAATCTTCTCGATAGTTATCGGAACCGCAAATCTGGCCATTGCCCAAGCCCCCAAGTATAGCAACGAATACTTGCAAATAGGTGTTGGTGCCCGTGCATTGGGAATGAGCAATGCCTCAGTAGCCAATGTGAGTGATGTAACATCCGGTTACTGGAATCCTGCCGGCTTAGTAAACGTTCGCAGCCTTGCATCTGTGGGGCTTATGCATTCCGAATATTTTGCCGGAATTGCCAAATACGATTATTTAGGAGTTGCTCATGCATTAAACCCCAACACGTCCATCGGATTGAGTGTTATACGTTTTGGGGTAGATAATATTCCAAACACCACCGAACTAATTGACAACAACGGAAACCTAAACTACGACCGAATAACTAAGTTCTCTGCTGCCGATTACGGTTTCATTCTCACCTATTCACGCAAAACCAAAATTGAAGGTTTGCGGTATGGAGCAAACGTTAAAATCGTATACCGCAAAGTAGGAAGTTTCGCCAGTGCTATTGGCTTCGGCCTCGATTTCGGTGTGCAATACGACCGCAAGGGTTGGAAATTTGGACTAATGGCTCGCGATGTAACCTCTACATTCAATGCTTGGAACTATAATTTGGACGAACGCACCAAAGAAGTGTTTACTCAAACCGGAAACGTAATCCCGACCAACTCTTTAGAGATTACTCTGCCTCGCTTTATTTTGGGAGTAGGAAAGAAAATCAATATTTACAAGAAATTCTCGGTGTATCCCGAACTCAATTTAGAGTTCACCACTGATGGAATGCGTAACGTAGCCATCAAAGGCGACCCCATCAGCATCGACCCGAAATTAGGAGTGGAATTTGCCTACAGCAATATAGTGTTTATTCGGGGAGGTGTTGGGAATTACCAAACCTATACCGATGATTTAGGAAAGAAAATTAGCACAGTGCAACCCAATATTGGTGCAGGTTTCAGAATAAAAACCTTTTATGTGGACTATGCGTTTACCAACATCGGAAACGTATCTGTAGTGCAGTTCAGCCACGTTTTCTCGCTTAAATTCGACATCAACAAAAAGACTGCTGTTGCACAATGAGGAAACTTTTAGCGTTAGTTTTTCTTCTTTCCACTCTAGGATCCTTTGCTCAGCCCTATGGCAACGAATGGATTGATTACTCCCAACGCTATTATAAATTCCCCGTTACCCAAACCGGAATTCACCGCATTAATTACGCTGATTTTCCACAAGCCCAAGGAGCAGATAAAAGCAGGTTTCAGATTTTCGGAAGAGGAAAAGAGCAATATATCTATGTTTCAGGAAGCAGCTCAACCTTTAGCAGCGGCGACTACATAGAGTTTTATGCCCAAAGCAACGATGGTTACCTCGATAGTTTGGTGTATCTCACTCCAGATGCAGTAACCAATCCGTTTTACAGCCTCTTTTCCGACACAGCCAATTACTTTTTCTGCATAAACAGTAGTAGCACAAACAATCGGAGATATACCGTTGAAACCGACCAAAATTTCTCAGCTTACGATGCTGCACCTTTTGTGTGGTTTGATGCTGTAAAGCATTTTCCGGTGGGATATAATAAAGGCCCCGACCTTGGTCCCACAGGTTATTTGGAAGGAGTTACGGACCCCGATTATATCAGCGGCGAAGGTTGGATTGAAACCACATCATTGTTTGGTGTTGGGGCTTCTTCTACCAAGGATATTAATACAGCTAATGTGGTGGGTGGACAACAGGCTTGGTTAAGAGCTTGCGTTGTGAGTAAAACTAAGGATAGCCATTCATTAGGGATTACTTATCAGAGTACAACTTTAGTGGATACTTCTTGGGACGGAGCTTTGGGAGCGAAATTCAGTTTATTGCTTAGCAGTAGCACCTTGAGTTCATCGGTTTCTAACTTTTCATTTACGAGCCTTAGCAATCCCGGCTCTATATCTACCAATAAAAAAGCGATGAGCTACATTTGGTTGCGTTTCCCAAAAACTCCAAACGGTGCAGCAGCCGGTACTTTTCGGTTTTTGTTGGATAATAATCCTTCTCAGGGCAAATACAGGGTGGACATTACCAATATTCAGGGAACACAAGCAACGGCTATGATGTATGACCTAACCAACCATAGAAAGATTCCTGTGGGTGGAAGCGGTGGAACATTCTCGGCTGTTGTGCCAAACGGTGGACAAAAAGAATGTGTTATAAGTAGCGAAGGGCAGGTGGTTAATGTTACCACTTTCAAAGCCTGCGGAACGAATAACAATGGCAGTTTTATTGATTTGAGTAGCCAGCTAAGCAATCCCAAATTTTTGATTGCTGCACACAAAACGCTTATGGGCGAAGCAAATAGTTATGCTTCCTACCGCACTTCTAAAGGACTTCCAGCTATTGCCGTGGATGTAGAAGAATTGTATGACCAGTTTGCCCATGGCATTGAACAAAATCCGCTTGCAATCCGCCGCTTTGCAAAATTTGGAATGGATAAATGGGATAGCAAATATTTGTTTTTGATTGGAAAATCAGTGATGACAGATAATTCGCAGAAATTTAGAACCGACCCTACTGTTCGTATTCAAAATTTAGTTCCGACTTGGGGTTTACCCTGTGCCGATAATTTATTTATGCACCGCGTAAATCAAATTTTCCCCGATAGTAACATTGCCGTAGGACGATTGGCGGCAAAGACAGCCACAGAGGTTTCGTGGTATTTAGATAAGGTTGTAGATTATGAAATGGCTCAACAAACTCCAGAACCTTGGATGAAAAATGTGGCATTCTTATCAGGAGGATTAGGAAACAGCCAAGCAAGCCTTTTGAGCCATTGCATTAATTATAAAAACATTTTAGAAGACACACTTTTTGGTGGAATTGGCAGTATTTTCCAAAGTACCACCTCCGCCCCAATAAATATAACGCTTTCAGATAGTATCAGACATTTGGTGGAAGGTGGCGTTTCGATTATGACATTTTTTGGGCACTCATCAGGTAGTGGGTTTGATGTTAGTACCGATGAACCCTATAATTATCACAATCCCAATAAATATCCTTTAATTGTGGCCAACGGTTGTTTGGCAGGTGAGATACATTACCCCGAAGGCGGGGGAGCAAATCAAAGTATTCCTTGGGTTATCCTTCAAGATGCCGGAGCAATTGGTTTTATATCGCAAGGTGGATATAAAGGTTTAGAAGGATATTTGGATATTTATAGTTACAATTTCTTTTCAAATTTAAGTACAGAATATTACAGCAGAAGGCTGGGCGACATAATCCGTCACACGGTTTACGAGCTTCAAAATCTAAACAATGAAATTACCAAATTCAATATTCTAAACACTACCCTGCATGGTGACCCGGCTATTATTATCAATTCCTTTTCAAAACCGGATTTGATGATTTCGCAGGCTTCTGTTTATACTTCCCCAAGCGATGTAACTACCACACTCGATAGTTTTAATATAAATATTGTACTAACCAACCAAGCTCGGGCTTTTGAAGATACCTTTAATATTGAAATTATCCGCACCAGACCTGACGGAACACAGGAGGTTCCAATGATTTATACTTGGCAAGGACAGTTTCCTAATAACAGTCATTTTCGAGATACCTTGGTTGTACCTATCCCTATTGATTTGACGAATTCGGCGGGGATTAATCGTTTTAAAATTCACATTGACAATGTAGATCAAATTGATGAAATCACCAACTTCAATAACAATTTAGAAAATTATGAAGTGCTAGTAAGGTCGCCCGACATTTTCCCTGTATACCCATACAAATATGCTATAGTTGGGAATCAAGCAATAAAACTAAAGGCAAGTACAGGTGACCCATTTGCTCCATCTAAAACCTATAAATTCCAAATAGATACTACTGATTTATACAATAGCAGCTTACTCCAACAAACCCTGATTACAAGCATTGGAGGTGTAGTGACTTGGAGTCCTACCTTGCTTCAAAATATGCCCGATAGCACTGTCTATTTTTGGAGATGCATCCCAGACAGTACCACCAATCCGGGAAATTATAATTGGAGAGAAAGCTCATTTCAATATATAAGTGGCAAACACGGAATGGGACAGGCTCATTACTTTCAATACAAAGACAATAATTACAATCTACTTAAATACAATCGGCCTAATCGCAGATGGGATTTCAGCACTTCCGGACGTTCACTTTCCTGTCAGAATTTTAGCCCAACCCCATCAAATCTTAACGGTGTTGAATGGCGACTGGATGGGGCAGTTGAAGAATTAGGCTTTCCTGCAAATCAAGGTTGCAGCACTAATGATGCGTATACACCTTCTATGTGGATTGCAGTGATAGATAATGCTACCTTACAATCTTGGCGTACTTACGATCCAGCTACTGGAAATTATCCTGACCACAAGTATGGAGATTGTTTTAAAACTACAAGAGATATGGGTTCCTTCCTGTTTCGAACTTCTTCCGGTACTGCATCCCAAGATAGTTTGATTCGGTTTTTAAACGAAGTTGTTCCCGATAGTTTTTATATTTTGGCTTACACTTGGCGTTGGGGCGAACAATTTGCTTGGAAACCTGAATTAAGGCAAGCATTTATTGATTTAGGATTTACCCAAATTGACACATTAAGTGGAAGCGTTCCTTGGATTTATTTCTGCCAAAAAGGGAAACCATCAACTGGGCAATCTGAAATTGCGGCTACCCAATCTGATGTAATTAGTTTTAATACTGACATATTAGGTTCTTACTATCTTGGTCAAATGACCACACCGGTTTTAGGCCCGGCCACTGAATGGAAGAGTTTTCATTATAGAAGCAATCCATACGAATCACCAAATTCTGACCCCGATACAACAAGTATTTCAATAATAGGCATCACTCCATTGGGTGCAGAGGTGGAACTGTTACACGTTAATCAAAATACTGATATTTTAAATCTGAACACGATAATCAATGCTGTTCAATATCCTACCGTTAAACTAAAAGGCTATTATCGGGATGATAGTCTTCGAACTCCGGCACAAATGGATAGGTGGCAATTACTTTTTGATGGAGTGCCCGAATGTGCTTTGAACCCTGCTTTAGAGTTTAGCTATAGCGGCGATTCTTTGCAGCAGTTCGATACCATGAAACTGAAAGTGGCCATTACCAATATTGGCGAATACGATATGGATAGCCTCAGGGTGAAATATTGGATTGAAGGGGCTAATCACGACACTTCAATTATATCTAATAAGCACTATAAGCCGCTTTTAGTTGGGCAATCTCTTAGTGAATATGTTAAGGTTTCTACGGCTTTGCTTTCCGGCCCAAACAAAGTGTGGGTAGAAGCAAACCCTGCCAACGACCAACCCGAACAGTATCATTTCAACAATATTGGGTATAAAAACTTCTATGCCAAAGGCGATAGGATAAACCCCATACTCGATGTTACGTTTGACGGGGTGCATATTCTGAATCGGGATATTGTGAGTGCAAAGCCAAACATCGTTATAGAACTGAAAGACGAGAACCAATATTTGCTTTTGAACGATACGCTTGCTGGAGATAATTCTTCCCTTTTTAAGGTATTGCTGAAAGAACCTGGAGCAGCCAATTACCGACAAATTTTCTTTAAGGGCTTTACCCAAATGCAGTTTGAGCCAGCCACAATGAGTAAAAATAAATGTAAAATTATTTTCCCGGCCACTTTTCCTACCGATGGCATTTATGAATTAATTGTACAAGCCAAAGATAAGGCCAGCAACAGTTCGGGGCAAATAGATTATAAAATTGAGTTTGAAGTAATCAATAAATCCACAATTACAGAGGTATTGAATTACCCTAACCCGTTTACTACATCCACCCGTTTTGTGTTTGTGCTTACCGGCTCATTGATTCCCGATAACTTCAAAGTGCAGATATTGAGCATTACTGGAAAAGTGGTAAAAGAAATTGATCATACCGAAATTGGCCCGCTGCATATTGGCCGCAATATTTCGTCCTATTCTTGGGATGGAACCGATACCTACGGCGACCGATTAGCTAATGGGGTTTATCTTTACCGGGTAGTACATAAAATTGGTGGGCAAGACATTGAACACCGCTCGACTGCTGCCGACGAATACTTTAAGAAAGGCTGGGGGAAAATGTTTTTGATGCGATAAGGTTTCGGATAATTTGAGGTATGCTTCAATTATCTAACCAAACCCTGCCCTGCCGCCAACTATCTACAGCCTGATACCAAGTGTTTTTGTAAGTTCCGTTTCGGCTAAGGCTGTAATCGTTATCGGTAAATGGATTATCCATTTTCAGGAAGGTAAACGAAAGCGACATCATATTATTTTCTGCTCCATAAATCCATTGCTCGTTGGAAGAGTTTCGGTAAACAATGTTTGGCGGGCCGAAAATAACATACACTAAGCCTCTATCGGTTTTCCAACCTTCCAAATAGGAGTTAAAATAGACATTTGCCTCTTTCACTCGATTGTAATAAATTTTGATTAATTCCCTTGCCCGGTCTTGACTCCCTGCACATTCAGTCCAGAATGTTTCCATGCCTGCACGTTTGTTACTTCCTTCGGTTATTTCCCTGAATTCCTGCTTAGAACTGAGATAACGTAAAGGTGCAATCATATTGTCGGATGAATTAATGTTGGGGTATCCATCATAATACCTAAATATGCAGAAACCTCCATTATCGTCAGACTTTCGTTTTATCCAATAAATTCCTTTACTCTTTAAAGTAAGATTATTCAGATTTTCATCGGTAATATAGAAAGTGCTATCGGGATTAATATCAAAAACGGCAGGTTCAACCATGGCGAATGGCGGTGCCGGCAATGGGAATTCTTTCCGATAAAGTTCCGCTACATACGCACCCGTTGTAGGTGGATAATTGCAACGTAAACGAATAGTCTGGTCGCTGTCTGGAGTTTGAGCGAAAAGTGGCATAGTATCGCCAACAGCAGTAATCATCATATCATTGAGGTTAAAACTGCGACTGCGTTCCAAAGGAAACTGACTTTGAATAAACTGGTTTCGGTTGTTGTCGGAAAACTGAGCAATAAGGGCATACTTCCCACCTTTCCGAGCTTTAATTTCTAAATAAGTGTAATAAAACTCAGCCCGTATGCTATCGCTAAACACGATAGAAACCGAGGAAGAATCAACCAAAGTTCTATTTTCTAAATTATTTTGTAACCGAAGACTTACTGAGTATTTCGAAAAAGGAAATCGGCTGTTCGGGCTTTGGGCAAACAATAGTTCCGAAGCACTTATCCGTACATATACACTGGTAATGCTGTCGTTTTTATTAAACAATACATATTGCGGATGTAAATAGGTTTGATCCTTATCGTAGGTATAGCTTAGATTCTGATTAACGACAGCAGTAGGTGTGGAACAGGAATAAAAAAACAAACCCCAGCAAGTTATTAGCAGAATAGTAAGTTTGTGTTGTAGTCGGTTAATCAAGTCAGCAAAAGTATTGATTAAGTTACAATAGAAACGTGGAATAGTTTCCACAAATATTGGATATTAATCCAATTAAGATTCAACGAAAAACTACTTCCTACCTTTTTTCAATCCCTCTGCTTTAAACATCAAGGGAAGAAAAACCTCAATTGTATTAACCACTATAACGCCACCACCCTGACCAAGTAAAAGCAAACGAATAGGCTTTTTTTGTAGCGTTTCGTATTCGGCAATCACCTGACGGCAACCACCGCAGGGTGTAAGTGGAGAGTTTAGCGTAACATTTGATGAATGTGCGGTAATAGCAATCGTTTTAATCGGTACACCCGGAAAACGTGATGAAGCTGCAAATATTGCTACCCTTTCGGCACAAAGCCCGGATGGATAAGCTACGTTCTCCTGATTGTTACCCGTAATTATTTCACCGTTTTCAAGCAGCACTGCCGCCCCAACATAGAAATTAGAATAGGGAGCATAAGCCCTATCGGAAGCTTCGTTGGCCAAGACAAGCAAGCTTTGTTCATCTGCACTTAATTCGCTAACTGATTCATAGCTTTCATATTCAGTTGTAATAGTTTTTTTCATTTTCCGTTCTCTTATTACTTATCTCCTAACACTTCCTACTTAAACTTTAAATAGTAAAGCTACCGCAGATGCTTCAAGCCCTTCTTCTCTTCCTACAAAACCAAGCGATTCTTTAGTGGTAGCTTTTATAGAAACCTGATCAATTTCAATCTCCAATATTCCAGCTATTATGCTTCTCATTTCATCGGCAAAAGGCATAATCTTAGGTTTTTGCAAACAAAGTGTACTATCCACATTACCCACTTTCCAACCTTTCTCTTTTAAAAGCTCGGCAACGCGTTTGAGTAATATTTTACTATCAATATTCTTAAATTCCTTGGAGGTATCGGGGAAATGTTTGCCTATATCCCCCAAGGCCGCAGCTCCAAGTAAGGCATCACATAGTGCATGAAGTAACACATCGGCATCACTATGGCCCAATGCACCTTTGTAATGTGGAATTTTAACCCCACCCAACCACAATTCTCGCCCTTCTACTAACTGATGAACATCGTATCCGTATCCTATTCTGAAATTCATTTTGTACGCAATTTGAATTTTCTCGCTGCTTTTATGTTTTTTATTATTTCTTCGGCAGAATCATCAGAACCAAAAGCCCCAAATGATTTGTAAAAGTTAGCCTCTTTCTTATCGGTTTCAGTTTTAAGCGATTTGGATAAACTATCAATTAATTCAAGTTTAATTGCAGAACTTAATCCAGAAAGTAATCCTGAATCAACAATATGTTTCTCGGTATAACTCATGAATTAAAAACAAAATGGGTCTATTGCTTAGTTCTATAAGTAGTACATGAATCAGTTTGAGAACCGTATATAGATTTTATACTAACCTTTAAAAAATCACCAACAATAGTGTCCAAAGGCAAACTGTATGGATTACCACTAGAAAAATAGCCATTTCCAGAAACAGTTACTGTTACTGCGGGAGTGCCAATCTCGTAGGTTTGACTATTAATAATAAATTTACCAATACTACCATTGAAATAATTGTCAGTATATTGGTAGGTAGCTTTAATTTTTTCCCCTAACATGAATTCTTTAGCAGTTCCACCAGCTACTTCACCAACTATCCACGATTCGTCAACTCCATTACAGGCTTTACCAACCCATTTGCCATAAAATTGTGAAATTGTTTTAGTTTCACAGTTATCGCCTTCAAAGCCATCTAAACAGGTACAAGTGAAACCTGAAACTTGCCCATTGTTATTACTTTCAGTTTTGCAAGTGCCTCCATTTTTGCAATCCCTGTCACATTTTACTTTACAAGAAACCTGACTAAGTGCTAATGCTAAAAAAGCGATAAATAGAAAGTTAATTTTTTTCATAATTTTAATTAGTTGCTATCTTCATTTTCAGGTTTGGCCTTCGCTTTATTAAAGTCAAAACTCAAAGTAAAGCGAAGTGTGTTTTCGAGAGGATTTCTAACCCCTTGCGTAGCCGGAATTAAGTATGCAAAATCTAACCCAAACACACTATATTTAAAACCAATACCCAAAGTTATATACTTGCGATATCCTTTCCATTTCGATTCGTTGAAATATCCGGCACGCACCATAAACAAGCTATTGTATGAATACTCTAAGCCACCGCATAAATTATACTCAGCCAATTCTTCTTTTATTCCAAAAGGTGCATCACCAAAAGATTGGAAAATACCACCAATAGTACCCACATTTGGGTCTTTTCCTTTTTCAATTATCTTCGTTCCATCAGCATTAGTCATTATTTGACCCTGACGATCTACCTTATATACAGGTGGAGTTGGCACTAACAGTTTATTTATATCCAAATAGAAGGCTACCGAGTTATGGTCGTCTAATAGAATCTTTAACCCTGCACCCAATTTCATATTTTGGGGAAGAAAGTCGCGTTGGGTTTTGCTTGTGCTGTAAGAAACTTTAGAACCAATATTTGAAATATTCAAGCCTGCTGTAATGATGGCTTGTTTGCTACCTAATTTCACTTTGTGTGATTGGTAGAAAAAAGCTATATCAGCAGCTACGGCCGTTCCCGCTGAACCTGTTCCTCCAACAGAGTATCCGCCAGTCAAATTAGAATAGATATAACGTAAGGCAATAGAGCCCGAAAATTCCTTAGAAAGTTTCCGGGCATAGTTTACATCCACAGCCATTTCATAAGGTCGATATTGACCGATGTTGTTTCCTGTGTTATCGGTAAAGGTGATATCCCCCATATTAAAATAGCGTAAGGAAGCCCCAATACCCTGATCTTGTTTCTTTCCAAATTTTGTATAAGCCGTTACATAGGCTAAATTAATGTCAGGAACTAAAGCACGCAACCACGGAGTGTAGTCTAATGCAAAACCATAAGGTTTGTCTAAGAAAGCCAGTTTGGCCGGGTTGAAATGCATAAAATGCAAATCGGGCGACGTGGCTGCTCCACAATCACCTAAAGCTCCTCCACGTGCATCGGGAGTAATACTCAGAAACGGCACAGCCGTAGTGATTGTATTTAATTCAGCTTTTTGGTCATTAAGACTAGTGTTTCCTTGTGAGAAAGCAAAATTGCTCATGAGTACGGTAGCTAAAGCCGTAAAAGAATATTTATGAATTGGTTTCATTATTGAAAGGGATTGCAAAAGTAGGATTTAATTGTGAATGAAGCCCATCCCCAACCCTTCCCCAAGGGAAGGGAGTGAAATACGGCTGACGCATTGGGGTTTTAAAGGAAAAAGGTAATTAAAAATATTGCTGAATAGCAAATCAGTTTGCACAATTCGTTTCGTTCCCAAAACTTTGGAACTAAATAAAACAGAAGCATGAAAGAAAGCTAACCCAAAAACTAACGACAACATTTTTAAATCAAGAAAAATAAAAAAGTAAAGTGTCGTCTATATAGTATGGGGTTTAAGAGAATTATTAAATATGGCTTTTGAAAACCGTGGCAAATGTAGAGGAATTGCAAATACGTAGAATTTTTTTTTTTGATGCAATGCTTTTACCCTACCATTAACAGTTTCTCCGCAGCTTTTTCGAGGGTTTCGTTCTCTTTAGCAAAGCAAAAACGCAGGATTTTATTGTCCACAGGTTTGTGGTAAAACACTGAAACGGGAATAGAAGCAACCCCAAACTCCTTCGTTAAACGTATAGCAAAGTCAGTATCTTTTTCATTGGAGATGTTTTTATAGCTCATCAATTGGAAATAGGAACCCTTACATTCAATAGGTTCAAACTTGCTTCCCTTCATTAAGCTAATAAAGTGGTCGCGTTTGGCTTGATAAAATTGGGGCAGATAAGTATAGTTGTCTTTATTCTTAAGAAAGTCGGTTATTGCCCATTGCATAGGATGATTACTCGAAAACACATTAAACTGATGCACTTTCCTGAATTCCTTCATCAAATTCTCGGGGCCAACAGCATATCCCATCTTCCAACCGGTAACATGAAGCGTTTTGCCAAAAGAGAATATTACAATACTACGTTCGGCCAATTTTGGGAATCGCATAACGCTTTGATGTTCTAGCCCATCAAATATAATATGCTCATACACTTCGTCGCTCAATACAATAATATCGGTATTTCGGGTAATCTTGTCGAGCTGCTGCATATCTTGAGCCGACATTGTAGCCGATGCTGGATTATGGGGCGTGTTTATCAAAATCATTCGGGTGCTTTGCCGAATCATTTTCTTTACTTCGTTCCATTCTATATGATAATCGGGAGCTTTGAGTTGGACGAATATGGGTCTTCCGCCTGCTAATTCAATGGCCGGGGCATAGCTATCATAAGCCGGTTCAAATATTATGACCTCATCGCCTTCTTTCACAAAGGCCGATATAGCCGTAAATATTGCTTGAGTGCCACCCGATGTAATCGTTATTTCGGTTTCGGGGTTATAGACGGCACTGTAACTATCTTCAATTTTTTCTGCAAGAACTTCCCGCAAGGGCATTATGCCCGGCATGGGTGCATATTGGTTGAAACCCTTTTGCATATATTTATTTACCAGCGAAACCAGTTCTTCCGAACAGGGAAAATCGGGGAAACCTTGGCTGAGGTTAATGGCATCGTGGTCAGCAGCCAGTTTGCTCATTACCGTAAAAATGGTTGTTCCTGTGTTGGGTAATTTGGAATTTATTACGCCGGGAAATTTAGGCATAGGGTAGGGTTTGTTTTCGGGGCTAAAAATAAACCAATCTCAAAAAGGGGGATGTGAAGAGTTTTCAACAGGGGGAAGGATTCAATGAGACGCATGATTTGCCTGATTGCGTAAAGGAAAACTGACTTATAGAACGGAAAATTTGCATTGCACCCAATTGCAAAGAGCAAAAATTCTATATTGAACCCTATATTGCCCCCCTCACCACATCCTCTTCACCGTACAAACCCCTTCCACCTCACTAGTATTCACCACCACAAAGTAGCGAAAGTTCTGGTTGATAATCTGGCTGCCGGTGATGGTGGTGATAGCCTTGGCATTAGCAGTAATTAATAGCGGGTTAGGCAGCATTTTGTTACGGGTTTGCATCAGTCCAAAGCCAAGAGCTGCTTTGCCCGTGTTTTTAATTTCCACTTTGTCGCCGGGTTTGAAAGTATGCACAAACAACAGCTTAAACCCACCGGGTGGAACCGTTACCTGAAACGTGGTTTGCTTCCTGTTCATAATATTATGCAAGTCAAAATAAACACCTATCCGTTTGAGGTTGCCCACCAAAGCTTTCCCCAAATCAAAATAAACCTGCATCAATGCAATTGCCATAGCCTTTCGGGCAATTTCGAGGGCAGCCGAAAAGTGACCTGTGTTCGTAAGGTTTACTCCCGAATTGATCATAGCGGTTTCGTAATCGATTTTGAAAGCTAGTATTTGTCCTTTCAAGGTGGCTAAGATGGCATCATTCCCAATTGCCTCAATCAGACTTGTAAGTGCAGAATACCTCCCCTGATAACTTCCTTTTTGGAACGACTTGCGGCGATGGGGCATCAGCTCTTTGTAACGGGAAGATTTTAAATCATAATGACGTTGAATGTCAACATCCCATTGCCTTATCAGAGTGCTTTGCAATTGCTTTTTTAGGCCCATTAGGGCACTTGTGATACCAATAGAGGATTCATCGCTCGAAAACCATTCACCGTAAGCCTGTTCGTACGCCAGGAAAATGGGATGATACACATTGTAGATAGCTAAAATTACAGGATTGGCTATTTGCCCAAATAGGGCAGTATCGGTATATGTGGCGATAGCCAACATCTTTAAATTATTGCCTTTTGTTACCGATTCAAAAGGATTGCGAAGGAAGGCCCAAAGTGAAGATCCCATTTCAATAAAAATTAAATGATGATTATAGATATGATATTCAGATGCAAAGATAATAAACCTATAATGAATAGTTCTATAAAATAGACTAATCAAACAAGCCGATTCAGCTAGGTTTGGCATATCAAATGATATAGAATCAATTGATTTAGCATCGTTCGGTATATCCTATTATAGAAAATCACATGAACTGACTAGGTTCGATATATCGAATTGTATTGATTCACATGAACCGACTAAGTTTGATGTATCGAATTGTATTGATTCACATGAACTGACTAGGTTCGATGTATCGAATTGTATTGATTCACATGAACTGACTAGGTTCGATATATCGAATTGTGTTGATTCACATGAACCGACTAAGTTTGATATATCGAATTGTGTTGATTCAGATGAACCGACTAAGTTTGATATAT
>CANJNG010000091.1 GCA_947475205.1 Bacteroidota bacterium | reverse complement strand
TTTGTGTAAAGAAAAATACTTAAATTTAACCTACTTTTGAAAAAATAATCCGCCCATTTCTCAATGACCCTTAAATCGCAACTTTCCGAATTCTTCTTAAAGATAATTCGAAATAAGGTTTACGAAAGTGAGTTAGATTTATTGCGGTTCTATGTATTATGCTTTTCCATTTTCCCTGTTCTATTCTCGGTATTTATTTATGATGGCAATGTATTCCCAATTTGGGGGATAGTGCTGTACCCGCTCATTTTTGCCATATTATTTGTAATGTCCTTCACCATTAAATGGGTGGAAAAACATTATGTAAATATTGTCTTCGGGGCTACTACAGCACTCACACTTTTCGGTATTGGAGCAGCATTGGTCAATGGATTTACCTTAAAATATACCCTCGGTTTACTTATTGGAATCATAATTATAAGCAATCAAATAGTAAGACCAAGGCAATTGCTCATTTATGGCTGTTTGGTATTAGTCTTTCTCACCATTGCTTTAATTGTGGGAGATACTTCGCATATTGATCCGCGTTATGTATTCTTTTTCGTACTCATATATTTTCTGTTTATCAATTTCTTTATGATAAAAAGAATGAAAGCATTTGCCGATATTGAACAAAAAGAACTCATCCTCAGTAGAATTTTTGATACTTCAAATGATGGTATTGTACTTCTTGATTTCCGGACACTTAAACTAAAGCGGGTAAACAACCATTTTCTTAACCTAACCGGTACTAAAAAGTTAGATTTAGAAGAAATATTCAATCTCAATATCTTTCTAAAGAACCGAATCAATAACCACGAATTTGATATAATCAAAGATACTTTATTAGAGAAAAACACCTACACCCTCGAACGGGAATGCAAGGCCGGAACCGGACGAATATTTTGGTCTGAAATAAGTTTCACCACCATCATAACCGAGGACGAAAAGCTGCTTCTTCTGCAAATCACCGATATTGATGCCCGAAAACGTCGTGAAGAAAAGCTGCTCAAAGAAAAGATTTTAGCCGAAAATTACATTGATCTCACATCGGGAGTGATTGTAGTTATTGATAAGCAGCAGAAAATTGCTCTACTCAATAACTACGGTTGCGAATTGCTTGGAGCCACCGAAGATGAGTTAATTGGAAAAGATTATTTCAGTTTGTTTATTCCTGTTGAAGAACGCGATATGGTGCGAGAATTTCACAAGGAAATATTCACTACCCATTTTATCAATGAAAAATACAACGGACGAATTGTTACAATCACAGGCGAAATTCGCATTATGGCTTGGCGAAATGCTTTTGTTTATGATGATAAAGGGGAGATTTCGGGTTCGATAAGCTATGGATTAGACATTACAGATGAGCTAAAATTACAAGAGAAGAACAAACTTGTTGAATCCCGTTTGCATAATTTAGTTACCAATTTGCCCAATGCTGTTTTTTATGAAACCGGTGGGGGACGTGAATTTATTACAGACAATTTCATTGATTTATTGGGTTATCCACCCTCAGCCTTTACCGAAAACCGAAGCCTTTTCAACTCCATTATCCATCCCGAAGACTTGCCTGTAGTTGATGCCCAAATTGCCAAATGGAGTAAGGAAGGCGAAAATGGGGTACTTCGGATTGAATTTAGGGCAATAAATAGCAACGGAACATATCAATGGATTGAAGATTTGGTTAGTCCGGTTAAAAGCGATGGCCAACGCCCCTATTATGCTGGTATTTTGCTCGACATCACTCAGCGAAAACGTATTGAAGAAGACTTACGCCAAAGCGAAGAAAAATTCAGACTGATTACTACTGTTGCACCCATAGGTATATTCCAACTCAACGAAACAGGGCATCCACAGTTTTTCAATATCGTGATGGAGGAAATTACGGGTTTGATTGGCGAAAATTTTAACAAAAGAACCCTCGCTAAAATCATTCACCCCGCCGATTATGTGCGTATTTCTAAAGAAATTGAAAAGATACTAAATCAAAAACAGGATTTCAAAGGTGAATTTAGAATCATTCCCTTTGAATCGAAAACATTACGCTGGGTAAACTTGAGCTGCATAGGCATATTCGACAGTAACATTCATAAGGGATGGGTGGTAACTGTGGAAGATATTACTGAGGTTAAGGAAATAAGTTTGAGGATTCAGGAAAGCGAGCAACGCTTTAGGTTGCTCTCTGATGCTACCACCGAGGGCCTATTTATGTCTTTTGACGAATCAATTATCGACTCAAACGAACAGTTTGTAAAAATGCTTGGTTTTGCCCAGAAAGACGATATTTTGGGAATGAAGATGGAAGAGTTTATTTCGCCGGAAATACTCGACGCTATTCGGCTTAATAGAAAAAATAAAGACCATAAAACTCATACCATAAATATTAAACGCTCAAATGGCAGCGAGTTTACCGCCGAAATCCAGGAAGCACTTGTACCCTACTATGGCCGCCCGGTGCAGATAACTGTGGTAAACGATGTAACCGAACGCAAACGTTACGAAGCAGAACTCAACGACAGCAATGAGCGTTTCCGCAGTCTCATAGATTATTTGCCGCTTGGTTTGGTTTTGTTGAGCGATGATAACCAGTTTGCGTTTGCAAATTCGGGAGCAGAGCGAATTTTTGGTATCCAACTAAATAGCTTATTTTCCCAAAACATTCGTAAATTTGTTATTACAGAGCATTACCCCAAAATTGAAATGATGCTTGCTCAAATTCGGACAAATAAAATGCCCGAATCTGTAGAGGTTAGAATTTTCAATAAAAGGGATAAAAAAGTGGTGGAAGCAGAGCTTAACGGAACCATTGTAACCATCAACAATGTAGAGTTTGTGCAGTTAACCTTGCAAGATATTTCATTACGGAAAATGTATGACCGGGAGCAGTTAAGAGCTCAAATTGCTGAAGAAAACAATATAGAACTTCAGCATGAAATAAATGAGCGAATGAAAGCCGAAAGTCAACTTCTGTCTAAAAAGGAATACAAGAAATCACTTATAGAAAGCTCCATTGATATTATTGTTTCCACCGATATTGAGTTTAGAATTATTGAGTTTAACCAAGCCGCCTGTCAATCGTTTGGCTATCTGTTTGAAGAAGCATTTGGGCAGGAAATAGCTATCCTTTTTGATAAGAAGGCATCATATACTGGAATCTTAAATAAACTTGAACAGGAAGGACAATTTCAAGGAAACATATCCCTAAAGAAGAAGAACGGGAAATTTATAGATACCTATATAACGGTTTCACAAATTTCGATTGAAGGAAAATCAGCTGGGATAATTTGCGTAATCAGGGATATTGGCGAAAAGAAAAAGCAGGAGGATGAACTTCGTGAAAGCGAAGAACGGTTTAGGGTAATATATAATCAAGCATTTATTGGTATTGCCCGAATTTCAAAAGCCGGACGGTTTATTTTGGTTAACGAGCGGGTAAGCGGCATTTTAGGATATTCTAAGGAAGAATTGTATAAAAAAGCCTTTTTTCAACTCATCCACCCCGACGATTCCGAAGGAGTGTTAAACCGATGGGATGAGCTTTCAACCAGCACTGAAAGCAGTAACTTCTCTATGGAACATCGGTTTATCAATAATTTGAATCAAGAAGTATTTGTAAATGCATCTGTGTCGCTGGTGCGAGATTCAAAGGGAAAGCCGCACTATTTTATTGCGGCTTACGAAGATATTTCGGAGCGGAAATCGGCTGAAATTCAGATTAAGGAATCACTGAAAGAAAAAGAAATTCTTATAAAGGAAATTCACCATAGGGTAAAAAACAATATGCAGGTTATTTCGAGTATCTTGAATTTACAATCGTTGTATATAGATGATGTAAAAACGATAGAAATGCTCAAAGAGAGCCAAAACCGGATAAAATCAATGTCATTTATTCACGAATCGTTATACCAAAGCAACAATCTTAAACACATCAATTTCTCGGAGTATATCCGCAATTTGGCTTCAAATCTTAATCAAAGTTCTAACCTTTTTCGAGAAAACATACAATTGGAATTTGATTTAGATGAAACCTTTCTCACCCTAGACACTGCTATTCCGTTGGGATTGATAATTAACGAACTTATCACTAATTCATTTAAATATGCGTTTGAAGAATCGAAAACAGGCAGCGTAAAAATTTCCTTAAAACATTTAAACCCACAAACATATTCGCTTAGTGTTTCTGACACAGGAAAGGGTTTGCCGAACGATATTGACATCAGAAATACTGAAACTTTAGGGCTTCAGTTGGTAGATACCTTAGTACAACAAATTAATGCCAGTCTAAGCTATTCGTATCAAAAAGGTGCTATATTTGTCATCAATTTTAAAGAAAATTAACCCATAAATCCAAGTTAATGTCAAAAAATAATATCCTTATCGTCGAAGACGAAGGCATTGTCGCAAAAGACATACAAAACAGCCTAAAAAAATTAGGCTATCATGTTCCATTAATAGTTTCTACCGGCGAAGATGCAATGCAAGCCGTAGAAGAAAGCCAACCTGATTTGGTATTGATGGATATTATGCTGAAAGGTTCGCTAAGCGGAATTGACGCCGCAAATGTAATTAAAGACCGTTACGATATTCCTGTAGTATTTCTTACTGCCTATGCTGATGAAAGCACTTTAGCCAAAGCAAAAATTTCGGAACCGTATGGTTACATAATTAAACCATTTAAAGAAATTGATTTGCACACCACCATTGAAATGGCTTTGTATAAACATGCCAGAGAAATGGAAATTAAGAAAGAGCGTGATTTGTATTCTTCAATTATTACCGATAAATCAACTCACGATGCGGTTTTTGTTCGTTCGCATTCACGTTTGGTGAGAGTGGCAACTAAGGACATTATCTATGTGGAAGCATTGAAAGATTATGTAGTTTTCCATACACCTAATGCAAAATATACGATTCACAGCACAATGAAAGATATTCAAAAGGCTTTGATAGGAAATGATTTTGTTCGCGTACATCGTTCCTACATTATCAGAAAAGAAAAAATTATAGCTATTGAACAACCCAACGTTATTATGGAATTGGGTGATAAGAAAGTTACCGTTCCAATCGGAGGTTCATACAAAGATGATTTGATGGATAGTTTAATTTTTGTTTAGTAGGATTTATTCCTGAATGAGGAAAGGTCATCTTGAAAAGGATGGCCTTTTTTTATGGGGTTCAAGGAAAAGTAAAACTCTATATTAAAAGCCTGACAAGAACTAAGTTAGTTTTTGAATATTTTTTAGCATTATAAAAATGGAATACTCAACCTAGAAGAAACCTTATCCTGCTAAATCTGGTAAAGCATGATTAGTATCATCTGCATTCGCTACTTTTGCATTCATAATTCAATATGGTACTACTTTTTCTTGGCGATATAGGCGGCGGCGAAATGATTCTGATTATGCTAGTAATCTTATTGTTTTTCGGTTCTAAAAACATTCCTCAACTGGCTCGTGGCTTGGGAAAAGGAATTCGTGAATTTAAAGATGCTACCAGTGGAATTCAGCGGGAAATTGAAAAAACTATGTATGAAAACCCTGCTCCGCTGGTTCAGCAACCCAAGCAAGCTGTTGCAGAAATTCCATCGGCTACCACAGGAACTGAGTCATTAATCCCAGTTGTGGATTCAAAACCTGAGCTGCCTAAAATTGCTCCCCCAACCGGGAGTGTGTCTGTGGAAGGGTAGGTTGTTGTTTTCTACGAAATTCTGAAATGCTTGGTATAGGAATCTTTTATTCCTTCTTCAGCCATCAACCATTTTAAGGGCATTTTTCGGGGAACCACCACCATTTCCACCGGATAAAATGTACAGAACACTCTATCCCAAAAACGAGTGGTAACGCCGAAGTTTGATTTCGGATTATGAAAATGATGATAGAAATGGTGTTTGCGAAAAACAATAAACACCATAGCTAATGGATCGGTGCTATGAAAACGAAAATGAATCAGTTCGTAAAGTCCATACATTCCAATTAAACCCACAATAAAAGCCAAGGCAACAGAAAAAGCCATAAGCAAACTCAGTAAACCCACTAACACAGCCGAAACCACCAATGAAGCAATCGCCTTTTTAAAGGCTGGTGCAAAGTAATTTACCTTGTAATGATGCTGCAAATGTTCGTGCTTGAAAAAATTCTTTCCTTTATGCACATGACCCAAAAAGCGGTGAAGTACATATTCCATTAATGTCCAGAAGGCTATTCCGGCGGCGAAGGCAAGTAAGACGTTAATCATTATTTTATAAAAATTTGATTCAACAAAAGTAGCGTTACTAAAAATGGAATATTGAGTAGTTGTGTAAATTATGTTAAAGGCTTGTAAAGGCTGTTGACAATTGCCTGGCCTTTCAAGGCAGGGATAATAAGGAAAGGAATAAATGGGCTTTAGCCCAAAAAACAATTGCCGGCTCGCTCTCATTGTTCACTACTCATTATACACAACTCTCTACTTGCAACTAAAATCTTTAGTTTTGAGCCAAAGAAAATCTGTTTCATATTCTAAATTTCTCCAATGAAATTCCAATTCCCCAAACTGCCCGAGATACTGCTTTTGCTATTATTATTGGGCTGTTCTTTATTGGTTTGGACTGCCTTACTCGACATAAGTTTTTTGCCAAGGTTTAGCTTTCTATTTCTGATGCTGCTGGTTATAAACGGCTATTTCTTTAGCATCAAAGCATCCGTTTCGCAAATAAATCCCACTACCTTAATTTACGCTTCGTTTATACTACTGGCCAGCTTTGTCACGGTAAATGCACTAAATCCGGCCGAATCCATTTTTGGGATAACGAAACTCTTGTCGGGCTTTCTCACCTATTTTATATTGCTCCATCTGTTTGGAAACACACCCACACTAAAAGATAACATTTCTCGTTCTGCTCCCTTTTTGTTTTTGGGGGTAATCATTGTCAATTCCTTAGTAATTGCAGCACAGATTTCCGATAAAGGTATGTTCTCTATGAAAGAAAAAGACCTTTTAGATTTGTCCGGTTTGATGTCGAATAAGAACCTCGGAGCTGAATTCTTTAGCATGCTTATTCCCTTTTTCGCTTTTTACAAAGCCCAATCAAAAATGGAAACCCTTTTAAAATGGGGAATGCCCTTGCTTATAATTTTATTCTCCATCGTTATGCAAGCTCGGGGTGCATTCTTGGCTGCTATTGCAGGTTGTGCTATATGTTTTGTTTTTGAATGGAAAAGCAATGCAGGTAAATTAGTGGTATTCCGAAATTTGGCCATTGCCGTTGTTATTGTTGGTATATCGTTTTTGGTAATTGATTATTTTAGTTCAAACCAAGTTTCAAAGTTGTTTGCTGAAATATTTAAGCCAAAATTAGGAACAGGAAACACAAGGCTCAACAATTGGTTTATCGGTCTAAAGCAAATACAAGAGCATCCATTCTTAGGCTTAGGACTTGAAAACTGGAAAATCGATTTCCCGAAATATGGTTACAAACAGGCGGCTAAAACGTTTGCATCGCATCCTTTAAACGATTTTATTTCCATTGCCACCGAAACCGGACTTTTCGGGCTAATGCTATTTATAGCCCTGCTACTCTTTCCACTTTACCACTTCATTACCGCCAAAAGCGAACATGTATCCCCACTTGAAAAAATTGCATTTACCTTATTGATAATCTACGGAGTGGTGGCCTGCTTTAATTTCCCAAAAGACAGAATGGAGCATTTTCTGATGTTTAACTTTTGCTTGGCAGTTTTAAGCCCTTTTAAAATTAGCAACACCAAGTGGAATAGCCAGGTATTTATTATGTTTGGACTACTCATTTCAGGTGGATTATACATTGCACAGCAACGCATATCTGCCGAATACAATTTAGCCAAAGCCCTGAAATATCGGCAACAAAACAATTGGGGGAAGGTGATTAAATATATAGACAAAGCCGAAAACCCTTATTATAGCTTAGATATTTCAACTTCTCCAGTGGTTTGGTACAGGGGTGTAGCCGCTTTTACGCTTGGGAATAGCAGTCAGGCACGCTTAGATTTTGAAACCGCATATCGCCAACATCCCAATCACACTCAGGTTATGAGTAATCAGGCGGCAATGCTCGAATTAGACGGTAAGCATACCGATGCCGAAACGCTTTACAAAAACCTCATCAAAATGAGTCCAATCTTTTGGGAAGCGTATGAAAACTATGCCATATTGCTTTATAATCAAAAGCGTTACGAAGAGGCACTTAGGCTATTAATACCCTATAAACGGAAAGGCAAAGCTCGCCGCTACCAAATGATTCGCTATAATTTATCTGCTGCCTACTGGAATTCATTAAGTCAGGAATCGGGAAAGCTAAAGCAGGAAGGCAAAACCGCCGAAGCCAAACAAATTGATAAAAAACTGCAAGAGTTATTGCCTCAGTATGCTATTGTTTATGAAAAATATGCTCGCCTGCTTTTTAAAGAAGGGCGATATAGTGATGCGTATTCAGTCGCATTCCAATCGCCCGACAAACAAAGTATAGAAAGGGAAAAGATTTTGGTTTTTACTGCAAGAGCAGTAAAGCGGGAAGCACGTTTAATCAAGAAATAAGTAAATCTTTCTTGCAGGGACTATAAAGCAGATTGTATAAACGGTATTTTATGGAATTTACATAATCCCTTAATTTGTTTAAACCCAAAATAAATTAGTTTTCGTTCAGACCTAATTTGTTTCAATCCAAAACAAATTAGTTTTTGTTCAGATCTAATTTGTTTCAATCCAAAACAAATTAGCTTTTGTTCAGACCTAATTTGTTTCAATCCAAAACAAATTAGTTTTCGTTCAGACCTAATTTGTTTCAATCCAAAACAAATTAGTTTTCGTTCAGACCTAATTTGTTTCAATCCAAAACAAATTAGTTTTTGTTCAGATCTAATTTGTTTCAATCCAAAACAAGTTTGTTTTTTGCAAAAGCAAATTAATTTAACCCCTCAGCTATAGTAATGTTCTAAACAATAAATCAAAATGGATAATCAAGAAATAAAATATATTTTTACACACATGCAACCTTTTGACTATTTCGTGCATCATTAACTATAATTAACCTCAGACCCCCTCAGATGAAACTAAAACTAACCCTTTGCAGCCTTCTATTTATTGTTTTAAAAGTCAATTCACAAACACTTACCACCATTTCGCCAAATTCGGGGGCGTTGGGGGAATATATAGAAGTTACCATAACAGGGCAAAACTTGATGATGAGCCAATCTGGAACTAATTATTACCAAGCTTTACTTTCAAATGCTAACGGACAACAGGCATTTCACGTTTGGTTTGTCAATGATTCTCAATTTAGAGGAAGTATAATTATACCAGCAAATTTTATACCCGGAATCTATAGTATAACAGTAACTAACAATATATGGCCAAGTCCAAGTATTGTATTAGCAAATAGCTTTCAGGTATTGAATCAAACAATAGATTATACCGCTACAATGCTCACACCTAATAATGGAGAACAAATAAACTCTAACAGTATAAATTTCAGTTGGAGTAACGATACCCTGCCAACGGGTGGATACCAGACACTAATGATTAAAAATGGCAATGGTCCTTGGGTGTATCTCTATTCAGGGCCAAGTTTTCAATTCGAAACAAACTTAAATGCTGGTAATTATAAAGCTTATGTAAACAGATATTTTGGTGCTAATCCTCAATATCTTAGTGCAAATTCAGATACGATTACCTTTACTGTGCTTCCTGAATTGCCTAATACGGGTATTACTCTCACTCCAAATAGCGGCTACCCTGGTGATTACATGCAAGTAAGTATAACTGGTGAAAACTTAAATTTTACCACCTCATCAAATACTGGATATTTATCAGAACTTAAACAAGGTAATTATCAGATACATGTAGAAACCTACGGTCCATATTCAAGTGTAGTGTATGGCAGTTTAATTATCCCGAATGATGCCCCAATAGGATTTTATGATTATACTTATTACAGTGATATTGATAACGACACATTTGTGATTCCAAATGCCTTTTATGTCTTTCCTTCAAATTCGGTTTCAGGTCAAGTTTATTACGACTTAAACAATAACGGAGTTTATAATTTAGGTATTGATCATCCGGTCGCTTCCTCTATAATTGGTGGAAATAATCGATATACCTATACTGATTCCGCAGGCTATTATCAATTACATTACCCCAGTGGTAGTTTTACAATAAACCCGCAAAACCCAGTAGATGGCTTTATAACTTCCCCCCAAAACTATAGCTACAATTTCAGCAATACAGCTTCTAATATATCCAATCAAGATTTCATTTATACTACCCCTACCCCAATTAACAACCTAAGTATTTCATACAATCCTGGTGGCTTTGCTCGCCCTAATTTAATAATTCCGTATCATTTAATAGTGAAAAACTTAGGTTCATCAACTCAAGCAACTACAATAACTGTGACAAATCTAACACCTACATTATGTTCATTCGACTATTCAACAGCCACACCTACTTCGATTTCGGGAAACACACTTACATGGGTTTTGGATAGCCTTGCACCTTTTCAAGAATTTAGCAGGGGTGTATATTTTATTGTTACTGGTGCTTTGAATGATACAATTATTATGAATTATTCCGTACAAGGTCAAAACACCGATGATTACCCAAACAACAATAGTGGCATAACAAAGATACCAATTAGAAACTCTTATGACCCCAACATCAAAGAAGTTTCCCCCGCCAATATCGACACTGGCTTCGTAACCCGCAACGAATACTTGACTTATACCATTTATTTCCAAAACACAGGCAACGATACAGCCTTTACCGTCAAACTTTTCGATACCCTCAGCAACTATTTAGATATTGCCACATTTGAACTCCTCGGTTCATCGCATACCTGCGAGCCTCGCTTTTACGATAATGGTTTGGTGGTATTCAACTTCGAAAATATTATGCTTCCTGATAGTTTTATAAACGAACCCGGCAGCCATGGTTTTGTGTCATATCGCATAAAACCAAAGAATACATTTATGTTGGGCGATGTTATAGAAAATACGGCCTACATCTATTTCGACTTCAATGCAGCCATTGTAACCAATACTACTTCGAGCGAAATACAAATTCCTACAGGAATTAAGCAAGCGGAGGTAAATGTGAGTGCGTATCCTAATCCTGTAAAAGATAAGGTAACGCTAGTTTTATCCGAAAATGTAGCTGATTACGCTATTTCGGTATGCAATATTCTTGGGCAAACCCAAACAGATTTTAAGCTCTTGAAAGCTGACCGAAATAAAGTGCAACTCAATATGGCTAACCTGCCGGGTGGGGTTTACTTTATAAAGATGAGCAACGGAAAGCAATCGGCAGTGGCGAAGGTGATAAAAGAGTAGTTCTTGGGATTTAATTCCGTATTGAAGTCCCCCGAATGCCTGCAGTAATTAAAAACTACCTAGTGTGATTTCCAAACCTATTTCTAAATAGTTTTGCCCCTCTCAAAATTACACTAATGGAAGAAGTAGAACTATTACTCGACGACACCCGCGACCAAATGGCTAAAGTTATTCGCCACTTGGAAGCCGAACTGCTTAAAATTCGTGCAGGCCGTGCAAATCCCACTATGCTCGATGGTATTCATATTGATTACTACGGTACGAACCAGCCTATTAAAAATGTAGCAAATATTAATACGCCCGATGCTCGAACCATTACTATTCAGCCTTTTGAGAAGGCCATGCTTTCGGTAATCGAAAAAGCTATATTCTATTCCAATATTGGTTTCACTCCGATGAATGATGGGATAATTATTCGAATTAATATCCCACCGCTTACTGAAGAACGCCGCTTGCAACTAGTTAAACAATCGCGAGCTGAAGCCGAACAAGCCAAAGTGGGTCTTCGCACTGTTCGTCGCGAATCGAACGAATATGTAAAAAGGCTACAAAAAGAAGGTTTGCCCGAAGATATGGCTAAAGATACCGAGGAAAAGGTTCAACAAATAACCAATGAGTATTCGACTAAAACTGAGGTAATTTTAGCGACTAAGGAAAAAGAGATTACTACAGTTTAAGTACTCTATCCTTAATAGAAAGGCTACTTATAGAAGGTATAAGCAGCCTTTTTTTGTTGGAGGAATTTTTAGTTAAATTAGGGGTTGAGTTCCATTTTTCAAATCCATTCCACGGCTGCATCCCAAGAAAATTTGTTCTGGATAAATTGGTAACCCGCTTCGGCTAATTGTTCCGCTTTATCAGGATTTTGAAGCAGGTTGATTATTTGTTCTGAAATTTCCTTTTCGTTTGTTCCTACGCTGATTTCTTCGTTTGGGTTTGCTCCTAAAGCAGAATTAGCCAACGGTGTAGTGATGCATGGAATTTGCATAGCCATAGCCTGTAGCAGTTTGTTTTGAAGCCCTGCTCCTAAAAACATTGGAGCCACGAGCATTTTGCTTTTTGCAAACCATGGGCGAATATCTTCCACCCAACCCGTAACCTTCACATTGGCTGATTCAAGTGCTTTTACCCTGCGATGTGGCTCGGTTCCAACCAGCAACACTTTTGCATTTGGATATAACTTCCACACCAATGGCATAACTCTATCTACCAAATACACTGCCGCTTCAATATTGGGCGGATAGTTCATATTTCCAGCGAAGAAAACATCAAACTCTTTATTAATTGGTTCTTGGTAAGGCTTGTAATAGTCATTATCTACGCCATTGGGAGCAATCTTTATTTGCTTTTTTTGTACTGAATCCATTTTCAATGCCTCTAAATCGGCCTGCGAAATAATGAGATGCTTTTGAAAACTGCTGAAAATATCTGCTTCGTATTGTTGCATTCGTTTCGCTTCAATGTTGTATAGTATGTTTAGCGGCCATGTACCAGCATCTGCACGGCCTTGCATAATTTTCGAGAAGCAATCTTGGTAATCAATTGTTTTTTCAATGTCCTGAATATTCCTGACATATTCAGCCATTCGGGGTAATTGAATGAAAATCTTGTTAGGATTAAAACTTGAAACCAAATCCTTGACTGTGGCTTGATGGGCGGAATTTTGAAAATAATTCACCTGAAATGGAATGCCATTAAAAAGCCCTTTCATCAGGCTTAGAAATGTTCCAATTTTTGAAAGTGGCAATACCTTAATTTGCTCACAAAAAGGCTTTAACTCCTGAATTTCATGATCCGAAACCTCTACATCGCTCAGAGTACACAAAAAGACTCTGTATTTGTAGCTAAGCTGTTTTATGAAATAGTAAGCCCGAAGTTTATCGCCTTTATCCAATGGATAAGGAAAACGAGACAGCAGTATGAAAATTTTTTCGTGCGGCGATGTTTCCAATGAAGGGCTAAAGTAGACGATTTTGGGCAAATATATTTATAGAAACTTAAAGCGGATAAAAAGTAAATCTGAAATCTACTTTTAAATCAAAGTTAATAGGCATAAGTGAAAGTTAACCGGTAAATTTTGGAGATGAAATAGGCTCTTAGTATTCATTTTCATATAGTAAATCTTTTATCTTTGGCCACTTCTCCCAACAGCAATCAGTATTAATGCACATCAGAATCATACCAGCCGCAGAACCTAAACAATAATTTTATATTAGAATCCCAACTACCTATTAATCAATATGAACAAACCCTTTTCCTTACTTGTAGCTTTACTGTTTTTTGTAAGCAACTGTTTTGCCGATGGCCCCGATAAAATTAAGATGGCTAAAGCAAAACTCAAATACAACGAGCAGGATTATAACGGAGCATTGAAGCTATATCGCGAAGCAGCCGAAAAATCTCCGGCAGATGCTGAAGTTAATTACAACATTGCCGAATGCTATATTCAGCTAAAAGACAATGAAAATGTGGTAGTTTATCTCGAAAAGGTGAAAGCCACCAACGACAAGTTAGAAAAAATGCTGTATTTTCAATTGGGGCGAGCGTATCAGGAAGTGGGGAAACCACAAGAAGCTCTTACTGCCTATGAAACATTTTACAATGTAAAAGGAATTGACAAAGCAGATGCCGAGCAAGCTATTTTCTATAAAAAGCAATGCCAAACCGCCATTGAACTTACTCAAAAGCCCGTAAACGTTCGGATTACAAATATGGGTAAGAATATTAATTCGGAGGTGAACGATTATCACCCAACGGTTACTGCCGATGGTAAAACAATGATTTTAACCAGCCGACGTGGCGATGGCAAAAGCCAAAAGAAAGACCCTTCGGATAATGGATTTTATGAAGATATTTTTATCTCTCATTTTAATGATACTACCCGTGAATGGGAAAAAGCTGAACCAATTCTGGGCGGTTTAAACACCGACGGCCACGATGCTGCAAACAGTATAACCGCCGATGGACACCGTATCCTCACATTTAAAAACGAACCCGGAAACGGTGGCGATATTTATATGAGCAAAGCCAATAAGAATGGTAAATGGAGTCCGGCAAAGCCGCTTCCTAAACCAATTAATACGCCGTATTGGGAAAGTTATGGTTGCCTAAGTGCCGATGGAAACAACCTGTATTTTGTGAGCGAACGCAACAGCGGTTTAGGCCGTGGCGATATATATGTATCGAAAAAAGAAGGCCGCGATGCTTGGAGTAAACCTGAAAACCTGGGACCAAAGGTTAATTCGGCAGAAGATGAAATGGGTTTATTTCTGCACCCCGATGGCAAAACTTTATTCTTTAGCTCGAAACGTTCAAACTCTATGGGTGGCTACGATATTTTTAAAACAACCTTCGATGGAGAGTGGAGTGCACCCGTAAACGTTGGTTACCCTATAAACACCACTGCCGATGAACACGATTTTGTGTTAAGCACCGACGGCAAAAAAGCCTGGTTTGTTTCAAAACGCGAAGGCACTATGGGCGAATACGACATCTTTCAAATTGATTTAACCAATTACAATATAATGGGTTCAGATGGGTTTAGCAAACCTGTAGCCCACGGACTTTCTATTCTTAAAGGAACGGTGATAGATAAGGATGCCAATACAATATATGGTGCTGTGGTTAAGATTTTAGACGATGCCGGAAAAATGGTTACCTACACCGAATCGGATGAAGATGGCAATTACTTTCTAACCCTCGATGGCGATAAAGATTACACGATTTCGGTGGAACTAAGCGGTTTCAACGATTTTAAAGAAAAGATATTTATCCCAAAAGACCCGGCCGGAACACAAACCGTAGCCAAGGGCTTAGTTTTGGATAGGAAACAGTAGATTAGGTATTACCGTCAAACTGTTTGGCGGCTATGAAGCCACAGGTGCAGGCATTTTGAAGTTAAAGCCTCCTGTAATTCCATCTATATTTAGAATTTCCCTAGCTGAGCGGGTCGCAGCGTTCGTTATCCAAGGCCACCTTCCACAATGGCAGAAGAGTGCGGACCGGCCTCTATTGCTGCCTGCATTATTAGAATGCCAATAATATGATTTTATTGAATTTGATGTTTGAACGGCTGCAATGCCGAGGATGCCGAGAGTAGCGGAACGCTGAGAACGGCGGAGTAACATAAACTCATTGATTTTTTATTGAGGGTGAGAGACCACACAGCACAAAGAACAGGGTGAGATAAACCTTGTTCAGCCAATACCGATGCCAACCGGGGAGGGCAATTATACCTAGCAAATATAATTTGAGAGATGCAATTGCGAACTTGTCATCTCCTAAAAAAACTTGACACATTTTGAAAACAAAAAACTCAAAATGGAGAAAGAGAAACAAGAAGAAAGACACACTATATTAGTGTCAGATTCGTTTGCAAGAACGGACGAAAAACGTCGTTACGAGATACCCTTTCGAC
>CANJNG010000090.1 GCA_947475205.1 Bacteroidota bacterium | reverse complement strand
TAATTTTTCGGATGGTGTTTATCTGTTCCGAGTTGGTGAGAATTTGAAACAAACATTTAAGATAATAAAGGAATAAGCCAGCCCTTAACAGCGTGCAAGCGCCATAACCCTGCCGCAGGCGCAACACAGGGTTACGATCGCCTGCACGCAAAACGTTAAACTATCATACATCTTCCTAAACTCAATACCCTTGTTTACCACTTCATGGTGAAGAAATTGTGAATTATTAAAGCTACCTTCTCCCCAAACAGTATGATGAAAAACGAAGTATATTCAAACGGACAAAAAACATTTGAGCAATCGGGAGTATTCCCTTCCCTACCTATCGTCCGCAAAAATCCTTGAACCCGCAGGTTCGGCATATCTCTTTATTGTCAGTTTGGGTAAATGGGGTTGCTGTATTAAACAGTTCCGCAATAATGCCTTTTAATACAGCTTCAAACTCATTTATTGAATGTTGGTCGAGGGTGTTTTCGGTGGGCGGTTTGTCTGGGCCAATGGTAAGTTGAAGCAAGCGATGCCCTTTTGAAAGCGACCGCATAGAGATAAAGGCCGGGGTTATATCCTGAATAGGAATGCCATCCTGCTTACTCAACAGCCACGAATAAGTAAGCAACTGGAAGGCTTTGTCCTTGTCTTTGTTCGTTAGCAGTTCGTCCCAGTTGCGAAGGCGAAGTTCTTTATCGTCTATTCGTCCGGTTTTGAAATCCACAATGCGGTAGCCTCTAATAGTACGTTCAATACGGTCGGCAGTGCCTTTAAGGTTTACCGATATTTCGTTACTGATTGGTAATTCAGCCGATATAACCCTTTCCAAAGAATCAATAGTGAAGGAATTGGCCGGGCTTTCGAGTTCTTTGGCCGCTAATTTCAGGTATTCGCTTACATAGAACTTTACAATTTCGAGGTCGAGGGTGTAGCGTCCGGCTTCGGCGGAAAGTATATGGGTAGCATCTTCAAACTGCCTTTCGGCTTCGGCGTTTACTTTTGGTAGCAGCGATAAAAGCATAGCACTGTTCAGCTTTATGCCAATAAGCGGCAGGAACAATTCTTCCATCATTTTATGGATTATGTTCCCAAAAACATCGGCTCCCAGCATATCGTCTTCTTCCCAAGCAGCGTCGATATTGGCTATGTATTTCAGATAAAACTGCAAGCTACATTTTCGCAAACTGTTTAATAGTGTGGGCGAGAAACCAATATTGGCTTTGCTTTTTATTTGAGCAAGATGCTTTTCGGTTTTGACAATATTTATGGCATTCTCCTGAGGGGCAGCGGGCAAATGAAATGGATTGCGGTACGTTATTTTAATGTTGGGATTTATTACGGCTAACTCCTTTTCCACCTGCAACAGAAAACGACTAGGTTCACCGCCGCTTTGCTCATCGGTATCATAAATAAACCAGAGGTTTTCGGCACGTTGCATCAGGCGGTAAAAGTGATAGGCAAAAATGGCATCGCGGTCGTGCTGCATAGGCAAACCAAACTGATAGCGGGTGTCGTGGGTGATGAAGGTAGCGGCGTTTTCGGCGGTGGGAATCTTCCCTTCATTAAATCCCATCAGGATTACGTTTTTAAAATCGAGATTCCGAGTTTCGAGCATCCCCATCACCTGCAAGCCTTTGAGGGGTTCGCCTACCAATGGAATAGTTTCTTTGCCCAGCAACATACCAATAATTTTCTCCAAGGTCTTTAATGCCAGTGCTTCTTTAGGGAAATAGGCACAGGCTTCTTCCACCTTTTCCAACAGCAACCGGGTGAAGTGAACCTCCTGACTTAGGAGATTATAGTTCGTTAATTCCAGTTCATCAATGCTTTCGTTATCCTCCAAAACCGGGAGAGCCTTTTGGGCAATGCTTTCAAAAATGATTTTCAGGACCGACAAAACCTCAACCGCAGTGTTCTGCTTTTCGCCCAGCCAGGCAATCAGGTTCCTACGCTTTTCGTTCACAGCTTCCACCAACTCGGAAGGTTTGTGATACATCACCGGTTTTACTTCCTTGATATGATAAAGCAGTTCGGCAATGCTGTTTTCGCCCAACAGAATAACCGAATAGGGATGCTGCAAAAAGCTGATGATTTGCTTGGCGGTTAATCGGCTTCGTTCTTTTTTGGTTTGGAAAATATCCAACAGCAGCATCAAAAAAGAATAGGCTTTAGTACTTTTAAAGGGCAGACCAAGCGTTACGTTAAACTGCCCGGCATTATTGGGAATGGAGGATAGCACGGGATAAAGTAAGCTTTCATCGCCCATCACCACGGCAGTTTCCACGCCCAATTTCCCGTTCAATGAAAGTTCTTCTAAAAAGATATTCATAGTGCGGGCTTGTGCAGTTTGCATGGGTACTGCCGAAATGGTGATTTTCTTTTCGCTCCGGCTGAGATAATCGCCCAAAACGGGTTTCACGGCCTTGGTAACCAAGGCGGTTTGGTTGAGTTTACGGAAATAAAGTCCGGCTTCCTGCACTTCATCCTGCGAGTAATACATATCTGCATCCCAAATAATTTCGGCCTTTCCGCTTTCGACCAGAAAATTAAAGAATCGTTGTTCGCAGGTGTTCAGGGCATTAAATCCGGCTAAAATTATTTTTTCCGATGAAATACTTTGCAATGCTTTCAAGGGATTTTCAGCCACCTGCCTGAATACTAAACCCTGATAGCCTTCGTTGTTTTCTTTTAATTTGGTGGTGAAAGCCTTGTACCAGCCGGGCATCTTCCCCCAAAACTTTAAGAATGCCTTTTGCACTTCGGAAGGTTCGTCGCCCGAAGGATTCCAGCTTTCGAGCTTCTTTACATCATGGATATAACTAAGCAACTGGTCTGCCTCCACACAAAAAAGATCAATCTCGTTGAAGTCCTTTATGAGCGTAGGAGCCCAAGTGATGAATTTATCGAAACTATCGGCTTCGGCTTGCTCTATAGCCTTGTAAACTTCATAGAACTTTAGCACTGCACTAAGGCTATCGACCATTTTCATACCACTCAAACTCACCATAAACTCTTCTGCCGAAAAGGTTTTGGGAGCCCACATCGGCTTATCCGAAAATGCTGCAAGTTCTAACTTTAAGAAATTACCCGCTCTCCGGTTTGGAAACACCACTCCTAAAGTGTGGGTATTTCCGGCATAGTTGGTGAGAATATGTCGGGCTACACGGTTGGTAAAGGCAGGTAAAGGTTGGGACATGGTGGGAGGCTGACAAAAGTATGATGTCCACTGAATAATGGAGAAAATGTTTACAAACAGAAGTTCGGAATTTCTCCTAACGTTAATTTTCCTAAAAACATTGTTACATAGCAAAGCAAAATTACTTTCGCAATGCCTTTATCATAGACATTTTACGAATGAAACATCTCTCCTTTACTCTAGTTTTCCTCGCAACGGTATTTATCGCTTCTTCTTCACCCCGAAAACCCTATGTTTTTTCGGTAAAAATCGACCCTACTAAAGTAACCATTGCCCGCGATAAATGGGGAGTGCCACACATATTTGCCAAAACAGATGCTGAGGTGGCTTATGGCTTGGGCTGTGCAAATAGCGAAGATGATTTTGAAACCATGCAGGAATTAATCCATGCAGGAAGAGGATTAAGTGGGAAACTTTTAGGAGTAGAAGGAGCAAAACGTGATTTTCTGTTCTTCTCTTTGGGGATGGATGATATTGTGGACAAAGATTTCGATTCAAAGATATCGCCCGATTTCAAGCGTTACCTCGAAGGCTATGTGCAAGGCGTGAATAGGTATGCTGCATTGCACCCCAAAGAAGTGAAAAGCAAAGGGGTTTTCCCTTTAGAACCAAAGGATGTTATTAAGTCTTACATCTTTGCTTTGTCGGTTATTTCGGGGTCACAGGATGCGGTGAGTTCGATTGTGGAAGGCAAACACGACAAAAGCATGGACAACCTCGGAAGCAATGCAATGGCTTTCAATTCGGCTAAAACGAAAGACGGAAGCAGTATTTTGGTAGTAAATCCGCATCAGCCTTTAGATGGACCGTTTAGTTGGTATGAAGCCCACCTTAACAGCGAAGAAGGCTTGAACGTTTTAGGAGCAATGTTTCCGGGTGGCGGATTGATGTTTCTGGGTTCAAATGCTAACTTGGGCTGGGCTCATACCTGGAATAATCTCGATTTGGTTGATCAGTTTAAACTGGAAATGCATCCCCATAAAAAAGGCTATTACAAATTCGATGGGCATTGGAATAAACTGGAGAAATCGACCATTAAATTAAAGGTGAAACTGAAAAGCTGGTTAACGGTTACAGTTCGCAAAAAACAGTATTGGAGCGTTTACGGGGCTACTTTCCAATCCAAAAACAAAAAAGATTTTTACTCGGTGAAATTTGGTGCGAATGAAGATATTCGTACTTGTGAGCAATGGTACAGAATGGATAGAGCGAAAAACTTTACTGAGTTCACTAATGCGGTAAAAATGAATGCCGGACCACGGTTCAACATTGTATATGCCGACCGCTACGATACCATTATGTATATCTGCAATGGAATGGTACCTCGGAGGGTGAAGGGCTATAATTGGAGCGGAGTGGTTCCGGGCAATACCTCCAAAACACTTTGGAACAGCTATCATCCATTTGAAGACAAACCCAAATCAATTAACCCAAGTTGCGGTTATGTTTGGAACACGAATAACACACCATTTAACTGCACCGGCGAAGATTGCAAACTGAATTCGACTCGCTGGGACGAAGAAGGTTATTGGGATTTCGACCCTGAAAACAACAACCGTGCAGGACGGTTTATGGAGTTGATTGCTAAATATGATAAGGTGGATGTGCCCGAGGTGCGTAAACTCAAATTCGATTACACTTTTCCCCAACGCAGCCGCTTCTTAGATTCGTTGAACATTACTCGCACCATTGATGCATCGAAATACCCCGACATTGCTCCGCTTCTCACCTCCATGAAAAACTGGGACAGAGTAAGTACCCGCGATAGCAAAACAGCTACCTTGTTTTTGATATCGCTTTCTTATGTGTTTAATAAGCTGGAGCTTGGCGATATGCAGTTCCGCTTAGGGTTTCATTTACCAGAAAGTGTTTATGTGGATGGGGTACGCCATGCTAAGGAGTATTTGATGAAACACTACAATTCTACCGAAGTGCCGCTTGGACAGGTGCAAACTCTTCGCCGCAACGATGTTAAGCTTCCCCTAGACGGCGTGGCCGATAATCTTTCGCCAAACTATTCCATTGAGCAGGACAACGGCTGGTTTAAACCCTGGGTGGGTGATAGCTATGTGCAGATTGCAAAGTTTAGCAAGGATAAAAAGTTCCCTGAATTGGAAACATTGTTGCCTTTTGGTTCTTCAAACCGCCTTTCTTCGCCCCACAGCACCGACCAAATGCCACTCTATGCCGACCATAAAACCAAAACAATGAGTATGGATAAGGAGGAAGTGCTGAAAACGGCGGAGAAAATTTATAATCCGCAGTAGGGAACAGAACGAATGAACTCAAATCGAAACTTCCCTCTCATTTTCCATACAAGAGAATAGACAAAGGGGCGAATAAAACTTACATTACCACCCCGAAGCCAATACATCAACCAAGTGCATCGGTTTAAGTTTGATACTATTCTTTTTCAAATAGCCATCCATGTGCATCAAGCAGCTAAGGTCGGTTGATATAAGATAGTCGGGATTAACAGCCATAGCATTTTCTATTTTAGTTTCGGCCATCCCAACGGCAATGGGTTCAAACTTAACCGAAAACAAACCACCAAAACCACAGCAACTTTCTGTGTCTTGCATTTCTCTAAGTTCGAGTCCTTGTACTTTTTCTAATAATAGTCGGGGCTCTTTTCGCACGTTAGCTTCCCTGAGAGCGGCACAACTATCGTGATAGGTAGCCACACCGTCGAGCTTCGCACCAAAATCGGTAAACTTCAACACATTCACCAAAAAATCGCTTACCTCGTAAATGTTTTTTTGAATTTGCTTGTATTCATTATGCAAAGCCGTGTTTGCAAATAGTTCGGGATAATAGTTTTTCACCATCCCAACACACGATGCCGATGGACAGATAATGGGTCTGTCGTTGGGGAATTCCTTAATAAACTTCTCCCCCACTTCCTTGGCCATTTCCACATATCCGGCATTGAAACCGGGCTGTCCGCAACAGGTTTGATCGGGATTATAGTTCACACCGACGCCTGCCTTCTCGAGCAGTTTTACTAAATTTTCAGCTGTATCGGGATAAACCTGATCAATAAAACAGGGTACAAAAATATCTACTATCATTTGGGGGCGAAATTCGTGTTTATGATGCTAATCGCAAAATATATTTCCAAGTGGTATTGGCAATTGCCTGATGGCTGTTCAGCAAGGACATTGTGGCGTTCAACAACCATTTGTTTTTTGTAATCAATCGGGTGTAATAGTGCCTTTTCTTATGGATACGGCCAAACTTATTGTAAATGGCCGTGTTATAATCTTGAAGAATAGTAGCTGAAAAGTTATTTTCCTTAAAGCAATTTTTTGCCTGAAATGCAGCTATCCGTCCCGAAACAATTGCCTGGCCAATACCTTCACCAGTGGATGGATCGGCTAAGGATGCCGCATCACCAATTAGCATAAACCTATCACCCGAAATTGGGTATTGATCATACCCTAACGGAATACTCCAACCTTTTATATCGCTGACCAATTTAGCATTCTCAAATCGTTTCTTTAAGGTGGGAGAATCTTCAATTATTTCTAAAAGAACATCGCGTAGCTTTAGTTTTTGAAGAACCACATCGTCGGACAATACTCCAAAACCAATGTTTACCTGATTATCGGTGGAAGGGAAAATCCAGAAATATCCGTTAGGGTATTTGTCCACATAATGCACTTCGTAAGTGTCGCCCGCAACGCCTGTTACGCCTGTGTAATAAGCCCTAACCGCTGCACAATGGTTTGCAGGGTCAATTTTGTAGTCGGTTAATTGGCGGCGGACAACTGATGTTGCTCCATCTGCACCGATGAGTAATTTTCCGGTAAAAGTTCGGTTTTTATCTGTAGTTATGCTGGCTCCTGCCTCTGTAATAGATACGTTTTGTATTTGTTCTTCTAAAAAAAAAGTAACGTTTGGCATAGCAGAAGCCTGTTGATACAGAAAGTTATCTAACTCATAACGAGTTGAAATAAACCAACTTTCGGGAAAAGGTATGCGTGCACTTTTGCCATTATAAGCGTAAATGCCAACGTGTGTAATCGGGAATTTGCCGCTAAACTCGTTGAATGCTTTGCCAAACTTTGGCGAAATCATATTCAAGGCTTTTGGAACATAAGATGCTACACCATCACCACACACTTTTTCGCGTGGGAAATTACTTTTCTCAATCACCGCCACCCGGATGTTGGTATCCACAAAACCCATCGCACAAGTACTTCCGCCCGGTCCTCCACCACAAATTATTACATCAAAGTCGAGTGATTCCATTTATAAATTAAAATTTTATTTGTTAGGGGCGGCGAAAATAGGTATTTATGGTAATGGATTACCCAAGATTTACCAACGTTAGTCTATTAGCCCCATTTACCACTCATGCAAAACTCTTTCAGCAAGTTCAAGAGCAATCAGGTCTTCTCCCCACGATAAAACTATAGAATACTTTCCCTTGCGTTTCATAACCACTACCCCAATTCCGGGTGGAGAAGGGTTTGAAGGGTAATTTACAATATTTGTAATGCTACAACCAAAGGCTTCATTCAAATCGGGAAAAGTATTTCCTAGATTGGAAAACGATAAACTCGAAACCTTGCCCAAAGCAGGCATCTGCACAAATAAATTGTAAACGGGTAGCGGAAGATTCTTCCACCACGAAGCCATAATAGCGTATTTTTTAGGAAGATTTCGTTTTAATTGGTCAAGAGTTTGACCTTTTATTTTAGCAATATGACCAGAAAGGCTGCTTGTCTCCAATCCCAAATTTCCCATCTCAAGTCTGTAAAACAAAAACCAAAGACTATTTCCCAACAACTGTCCCACCACTCCTATTTTGCGGCTATCCATAGGCATTGTAACCCAAAGCAGTCCGCTTTTTGAATGTATCAATGTTGCATTTTGAAATGCGTCTATAGTTTTGGCTAAAAAGAAAATATTGGGCTGTAGCGAAAGCCCTTCGGCTTCAATTTGCTTATCCATTTCAGCACTTATCGCTTCCGAAAACTGCCTTACCCGAAAACAATTTCCTGTTTTGGACAAACTTCTGTTACCAATCACAGCCACCTTCCTGAGAATGGTTTGCAGTATAAAGCCAACTATCTTCAGACTTTCCTTTAGCTTGACGGAAAACGTTGGAACAATATCGGGCGACGAAAGCCAGTTGGCAACGCTTTCATATTGAAAATTTCCAACCAGAATATTTACCAGCATTTGCACTCCTCTAAAATCAGTAAAGCAATGATTTACCGATAGCACCAATGCACTTCCCCCTGTTTTAAAAATAATCCGGTGCAAATAAAATAACCCCTTCCCCTCGGTATCTAAAGCGAAATTCAAAACCGAATCAGGGATTTCATCATTGGAAGAATAAACGGTTTCATAGCCCACCGAAACAGGCATCGAACCAATTATCCAATACCTTGGACTTCCCCAAAAATCATTTTCTATGCTATAGGAATTTAGCCATTGAAGCAAAGTGTTATTGGTAAGCGAAGCTTTAATTTCCTCTTCAGGAAAAACACTTTCCGAATAAAGCACCGTGCGAACAATGTTGCCGGTTTTATTTCGTTTAAGCAGCTTTCGGTGAAAAAGCAACAAAAGATAATCGGTGCTGTTTACAGGATACCGTGAAGGTAATTGGTAAGGATTGCAGGACATATACCCCTTAATATTTCTTCCAGCTTCGCATCACCTTCTTCGAAAACAAACCCTTTTCTTCCCGCTTTTTAACCGGATACTTATAATTGGGGTCGAAACCAAAGGGGTTTCCTTTATCGCTGGTGCTCACCGATTTTTTGTTTTTAGAAAAACCACCATTCCCATCCGTCTTAACCTTCCCTCCATTAGTTTGGGAAACATCCGTAACGGCCATGCTGGGGCAGAGTCCCGGCTTGCTGCAAGCAGAGTAGATAAATGCAAAAAGAATGAATATACAGCAACGATAACACATTGAAACTTCGGTAAAAAGAAATGATATTCAGTTCATAACAGTACATCTGACATCAGACAAACCAATAGAAATCCCTAAAAATTCTCACCCAGCACAAAGGTTTTCTTCACCTTTTTCTTATTTCCTGCCGTATCAAAAGTTTCTGTTAGCAAAATGTAAACACCTATTCGGGCTTTATCGCCCCGGTCAGATATACCATCCCATGTGAAGGTGTCATTTGTGCCGAGTAATTCGTTTTCCAAAAGCTTCTTCACCAATCGGCCTTTGGCATCAAATACCTGCAAAGTAGCCACGTTGCCCGGGTTATCGCTTTTAAGGGTAATGTTCAAAATATCCTGATAGCCGTCGTTGTCGGGCGAAAATATGGGTGGGGCTATGGTTAGGAAATCGCCCTCAGTACTATTCTCATTGAATTGCGAATTCTGATAGGCAGGTGTTCCGAAGCCAACTGTTTCGGCGGCTGAGTGCCAATTACCACGGTCTGATGTAGGTCTTTCGGGATTCAAGCGTTCTAAAGAAACACCCTTTGTGCTTTTCAGTAATGGAAAGTGCATTTTCGAATCGTAAACAAAGGCATCAATTATGTTTCCCAAACTATCGCCCAAGATGCAGGAACCATCATCAATGTTGAAGTCAGGAAGATTCTCGGGAAGCACAAATGCTTTTGGGTTTGGAGTAGAATACTGATTCTTTACTACTTCAATATCTTCTGCCACCAACACATATTCACCGGGGAAAAGCAAATAACCATCGGGAGCTGCCTGATACCAAGTTTCAGGAAGATTTTCTGCATCGTAGCGTGCTATGTAAATATCAGAAAGGTTTATCACTTTCATACTACGATTATATAGCTCAATATAATCCACGCCTCCATCTTTCGGGTCGGAAAGTAATTCATTTAGCACCACCTCATTTGCTGCCGGAAACTGCGGAACGGCAAACTTCAAGTCAACAGTCTGGTCAAGAATATTCCCAACACAATCACGAATGAAGTTTTGAATAGTAAGTGTATAAATAGTGCCAACTGCAAAATTCTGAGCAAAATCTAAGGTAACAGCATTGAATTCAGGATAAGCTATAGATACTGATGCAGGCTGTCCTATAGCATTATCAACCGAATAAGCCGAAGCATTCAAAGCTGAAAGACTATCAAGAGGTTCATCAAAAAAGACTTTAATAGTGTTCTCATCCACCAAAACTACTTTTATTGGGTCGGGAATTACATTATCGGGGTTAGCTGCAAAAACTGAGTTCTGCACACCCGGAGTTCCTCCCGCAGGGTCGATAGATGCTTCCCAATTTGTAATTCCACCGCAAGGATTAGCAGCATCAATCTGTTCTATACTCCAGCCACCTTCGTCTTTAGCACCATCATTAAACCAATCAATTGAATAGGTGATGGAATGAATTAAATTTCCGGCAGTATCACGGAGTGTAATGGTTTGTCCATCGTTTGTAAGAGCCTGATAACTCAATCCTGTTACTTCTAAAGCGTTGGGCTTGTCGATATAATTCGGATAAGCTGACGAAGCCAGTAAAATCAAATAGGCATTTGGGGCTATAACGGCATTGGGTAACACGTCTACACTGCTTCCGGCAGTAATTGTCCAGTTGTTTATGGAAATAGGATAGGCCGTCCGGTTAAAAATCTCAATATATTCAACTTCAGGTAAGCCCTGAGTAGGACTTGGGTCGGGCATTATCTCATTAAATACCACATCGTATTGCTTAAGGTGATAGAATGTGAAGTTAGCTGTTCCATTCACGATTGTGTTTCCTGTTCCATCCTGAATATTTGTGGCTGTAACCTGATAGGAAGTACCGCTTGTAAAGTTATTTGCAAAAGTTAAATGAACCAATGTTACATCGCTAAGGTCTAAAGTAGCTGTCGCCGGATTCCCAATACTATTGTTTACTGTATAATTAGCAATTTCCTGAGCTGAGAGTGCTGTAACACCTTCATCAAAAGTTAAATCAAGCTTATTAGCCGAAACCGCCAAAGCCGAAACCAAAGCCGGAGGAGTGTTGTCCACAATAATAGGTCCGGTGTAAATATCATCGAAATAGAAATTAGTTGAGTTGCCGCCCGTATATTTACACCAGATACCAAAAGCCGAAGATGCAGAATAAGTATTGTCGGAAACAGTACCTTGTAATTCAAAATTCTGTCCTCCAAGCTTATCGGCCATCACTGTCCAAAGTCCGACAGCATCGCAGGTAACTTTCAACCGAATTTGATTTGTAGAACCCGAAAGTGTGGTATCCGGGCCATCCATTAATTGCACTGCTGTTAAGCCATCTTGCCGGAAAAGACGAATATCATCAAATGAACCCACTCCGCCCAATTGAACAAAATAACCATTTAAACTTCCCGAAAGATTGCTTTGATTGCTTCCCAAATATACCCTGCCATAATTACCCGAGGTAGGATTAAATGAAAATTTTACCCAAATATGCCACTCGCTTCCTTGTAATGCTGTGCTGCTGAATGAAAGCGAAGAGGTATCTGTACCTGTTGAATTCAGTTTGAGTTGCCCACTTGAAACTATGAACTGACTTACATCGCCACTCCAAGTTGGGTTTTGAGTAAAATCGCCATCGGTAAAGTCTTCATAAATTTGGGAATATGAAGTGGTAGCCAAAAGGCACAGAGCAATCAAAATTCTTGAAATCATCGGGCTAAAGTAGGAGTTTTAGGAATTGTGGATGCGGTGAAAGGAAAAAGTAAAATAACCTTTACTGATGATGGTACTTTTCATTTCGCAAAATGCTGTATGCCCTGTAGATTTGTTCAGCAACCAACACACGAATCATTAAATGCGTAAAAGTCATTTTCGAGATGGAGATTTGTCCATTGGCACGTTTATAGACCACTTCAGAAAACCCGTAAGCTCCACCGGTAACTAAAACCAAATTCTTAGCCCCACTATTCATTTTCTTCTGAAAGAAATCGGCAAATTCAACCGAAGAATACTGTTTACCGTTTTCATCAAAAAGAAATAACAAATCACCAGTCTTTAATTGCTTCAAAAGTTGCTCACCTTCCTGCTTTTTGATGTTTTCGATGCTGGTTTTACTCACTGTTCCTGCATCGGGTAGTATAATTATTTCGATTTGGGCATAATGTTTCAACCTAGATAAATACTCATTTTCCAAGTCCAACAAAGGTTTACTATTGCTCTTTCCGTGGTGAAATAACTTGATATTCAATTGTTATTTTTTTAATGATTACGTTGCTCGAATTGCTAAATCCGACAAATATTGTGAGAAAAACAGAGCAGAAAAAAATATTTTTCATTTTTGATTGTCAAATTGAAACAAGTATATATTTGCACCCCCAAAACAAAGGGAGTTTAGCTCAGCTGGTTCAGAGCACCTGCCTTACAAGCAGGGGGTCACTGGTTCGAACCCAGTAACTCCCACCAATGGAAAAAAGGGTTTCAGAAGATCAAACTTTTGAAACCCTTTTTTATTTGCATACGATTTGTATACATTTTAAGATAAAATATTTAATTCCGAAGCCCAATTTCCACATCCGTCCCTGCCAATTCCTATATGAGATGGTCGCTTTAACCCCAAATTCAGAAATTATTCTACTCCTGAAATAATGTTACCTTCCTTAGAAATGGTATAAAGGATGTAGATGCTAAAGAAGCAGGTTAATCAGAACTTGGCAATTGAGAAATTACTCGAATTTATTGTAAATTGACATTCTCACCACTCCGTATCCGTCATTTCGCAGCTAAGTTTCCAGCAGCGTTCGGCCAAGCCTTCGGTTTGCGAAAAATGACTTTGCCATTTATGCTTTTTCTTATCGAAATATTTACCGGACACGCCTTCCACTTCGGGCGACACTGCTAAGTAAACCGATGTTTCAGCACCTTTTCCCACCGATACAGCCACCACAAGGCGGGTGAGGCTCCAAAACAATTTCACATACCAAGCAGCATTCTTTTGTGCAATTTCGGTGCTTACCACTCCCGGATGAAGTACGTTTACAGTTACTCCTGTACCCGCTATTTTCTTAGCAAGTTCCATCGTGAATAACACGTTGCCCAATTTGCTTTGCTCGTAAGCCTTATATCCATCCCAGCTATTGGAAAGGTTGATGTCTTCAAAATTAATTTTCCCTTTATAGTGTGAATGGGAAGCCACATTTACAATCCGAGCCGTACCCGATGCCTTTAAAAAATCAATTAACAGGCGAGTCAATAGAAAATAAGCCAAATGATTGGTTGCCCAAGTCATTTCAATTTTGTCTTCCGAAAAACGTTGGTCGGTGAAATACGCTCCGGCATTATTAATCAAAACATCCAAACGGTTAAGCTTAAACTTCACCTCTTCGGCCAGTTTTCGTACTTCTTGCTGCGAACTTACATTAGCAATGAACCCGATACCGGTGCTGGAGGGGTTAATGCGTTTCAGTTCAGCAATTGTTTCATTTACACGCTCCTGATTTCGGCCAACGATATAAATATTATGTCCTTGAGATGCTAATTCCTTGGCGGTAGCCAAGCCTATGCCTGAGGTTGCCCCTGTAATAAGTATGTTTTTCATTAAGGCGAAATTAGGAAAATTTGATATTGGACGAAATAGGAACGCTAATGACGCTAATTTGGCAAACAATCACGAATTAATTCGCGAAAATTCGTTTAATTTGTGTCAATAGCGATCCAAATCTAATTCTACTCCCCGTATATCTCCAACAGCCTCTCCCCTACTCGCTTTGCCGAAAACTGTTTAAGAGAATATTCCGCAATATGATTATGCTTCGATTCATAAAACTCCCGGTTTTCCATCATAGCAGCCAAGGCATCCAAAAGCTCACTTTCACTTCCTTTAGTAATCAAAATACCATTTTCGGGATTGATATGTTCTGCTATGCCACCCACATCGGTGCTAATAACCGGAATGCCACACATCCAAGCTTCACTGATAACTACGGGCATATTTTCATAATTGCTAAAGGATACCAAGCAATTGCTCTGCCTTAATTCATCTGCTATCTCGGCCATTAGCTTTGTGCCTTCTATGTTGATGACACCATCTAAGCCGGCATCCTTAATTTGCTTTCGTGAAGAATCAGTATTTCCATCGCTGATAATTAACACCTCAAAATCCTGACGTTGTTTATGCAATTCGGCAAAAGCCCGAATCATTCCTTCCGGGTTTTTATGTTCGGGCACAAGTGTAGAGATATGTATAAACCGGAATTTGCCCGCCGACTCCATAGTTCTCGGTGGATAAAACAAATTCTCATTCACCACATTATTCAATATACCCGACTGGAATGGGGTAGCAATTTTCGTAATGTTTATACCCAAATGTTTCGATACGGTAGCAAGCAGTTTCGTGTTTTTCAAACAAAACCACGCCAGGACCCTATGCGAGAAGGAAAATATAGCGGCGTTTTCGGGAAGATAAACCGTAGAATGTTCGGTGATAATAAACTCCAAGCCTTTAAACCATTTCAGATATAAGGCAATAAGTCCGGCAGGTTTTATCACATTAAGGTGAACTAAATCAACCTTTCCTTTCTGCTTTTCAATTTCAGCTAAACCCCTAAGATGTGCTTGCAAATAGCGATAAAGTTTCACAATAGGATTTCGGCTATCCCTATAAAATACATTCACCGATAGTACATCTTTCCCCCAAGTTTGCTTTTCCTGAAAGTAATCTACCCCAAAATCTTCCTTGGCAGCACACACAAAAAGCGTACTTACTTTAGCGACAGATGAAGCACAATCGGCATGATTCTGCACAAAATTGCCCATCGTTTCCCCATATCGGCTCGGATACCAACTACATAAAAAAAGAATATGCTTATTCAACATGCGTTTTAGTTTGCTCCTCACTCATATCTATCTTTTCCATCGTAACCGGCACAAGCCCTTTTAGCATAGGCCAAATCACCTGCGACACCGAATACAGCGGCTCATAAATAAGCGAGTTTTCGCGTTTCATATAATGCTCATGATTGATGAGTTTGCCCCATTGCAAAGCAAAAATGAATACGCTAACCATCAAGGCATTTTTTATCAAGCCAAACAATCCGCCCAATAGTTTATTGAGCCAGGTTAGCAAAATTAGCTCGGATAGCTTTTCAAACAGCTTGCCCAGCATCATAATTCCAATGGCCACCAAAGCAAACAACACAATGAAGCAAATGAAAGGCAATACTGATTGGCTTACCTCCACCTTTGTTGCCAGATATTCTTTTAGTTCGGAACTAAATTTCCAGGCCATCACTATGCCTAACCAAAAGGCCAACAACGAGGCAATTTCGATGATAAACCCTTTCATCACACCCCGCACTATTCCCCATGCCAATGGAATGAGTATTATGTAGTCAATAACTTCGAGTTTTAGGTTCATCGTAATTTAGTTTCGAGTTTCAGGTTTAAAGTTTAAAGTTGGCTAATGCCGGATGGAACTTTAAACTCTTGTTTAATCTTTCTCCCAATCTTCCATCAAATCTTCACTATTCAAAATGCTCAGATAGCTCGTGTATCGGCTTTCAGCAATTCGGTGTTCTGTCACTGCTTTTCTCACTGCACATCCCGGTTCATTTTCGTGAATACAATTGCTAAACTTGCATTGGGGCAGCAAAGCAAACAAATCGGGAAAGTAATAGCCCACTTCATTTTTATCTAAATCTATAACCCCAAATTCTTTTATACCCGGCGTATCAATTATATAACCGCCAAAATCAAG
>CANJNG010000089.1 GCA_947475205.1 Bacteroidota bacterium | reverse complement strand
CAGTAAAACAGGGACAAAAAAGTATCGGAAATCTCTTGGATTTATTGGCCGCATCAACACACAAAACATGCGTCAAACAGCAGAAAAAGGGAAGAAAATCGCCTTACAATATAATTTATCAAACCCCTTAGCCTGACGGCTATGGGGGAGGAGGGTTAAATTTCCACATACTTCATTGCTATCTAAATCCAAATAGAGCGAATCAGCCAAGGAAATGGAAAGCACACTATCGGTTTGGTTCATAAACAACCGAGAATAGTTTTCGGCCAATGTCCAGTTTACGAAACTGCTTTGGGTATGGGCATCGTTTCCGGTGGCTTGCCATTCGTTGAAATTATAATAGGTGGGTGTTGTGGCCAGATATCGGAAGGCATAATTGGCTGCATTGTAGGGCTGGAAATAGTAGTTTGAATCCATATCGCCTTGGTTAAAAGCGTTGCTGAAATCTATTTGGCGGATAATTACATCGGTGCCACTTAATGCAAACAGGCTGTTATGCTTAATAGTCATGCCTGTTATGGGCGTAGTTTGAGCCGGAGTGCCATTCAAGTCCAAGCAATATTGCCCGCCATACACCACATTGTTTGTGATGGTATTATTAAAGTTACCACTGTTTTGAAAGATTCCTTTTTTGTGATGTTTGTAAATGGTGTTGCCATCCACAACAGTATTGTTCACATTGAAATCAAAATAAATTCCGGGTGTAATAAAGTTAGCATTTTGGCAGCCCTCGGTGTTTCCATCGCTGTGGCTGATAAAATTATTTCGGAAGATATTATCGTGCGATTGTCCGCCGTAGCTCTTTAATGCAGCCCCATCGTTATTGAGTAGCATAGCATTTTTGATAATGTTTCGCTCGATAAGATTATGTGCACCATCCACTGAAATTCCACAATATCCCGCACTGTCAATATCGTTGTGGTGAATGTAGCAACTATCTACAAAGGCACAATTTATGGCCGATAGGTTTATTTGCAGGCCAATACCGCTATTGCGAAACTGTCCAATATTTTTGAAAACATTGTGATGAATGGTTGCCTTAATTCCGGCATTTTGCGATAGAACCCCAATGCCGTCCACCTCCCTAAAATGGCAATTCCCCACCTCGGTATATTTCCCTTTGTTTAGCACGCCGTAATTGTACTGGCGACCAAAGTTGCAATTATCAATTACGATATATTTATTGTTTGCGTTTTGAATGGCCACGCCTGCATTGGCCTGTTTCTCAAAAGCAATATTGAGGATGCTTATATAGGCGGCAAACGAGCCAAACTCAAAGCCGTTGGTATAAACCGATGCTTCGCACACCAAAGTGTTTGGGTCGATGTTGCTTGGAGGAATATAATTTAGAGTTTGATTTGCTGCGTCATATTTCCATTCCTTAGCAGTGTCGAGATGCGAAATATTATCATACAGAAAATAACTGTATCCGGCTAAAGCAGCCAAAGTAGTGGGACCCGTGTAATTTATTCTATCGGCTGAAACGCTGGATAGTGCTGTTTTCTCCCAACACCATTGTGCGGTATGAATGCAGAGTTTAGCCCCTGTAATATCATTTACCGAAAGGCTTGTAATGGAAGCATCAAGCAAATGGTTCGTCCCCGCCGAATCAAGCGTAAGATATTGATGTTCGTTAGGGAAGCGGGCAATAATTTGTTCTTTATCGTTCACAAAAAAATTGCTTACCGCTCCGTTAAACGTGGCCTGATACACGGCTCCATTCAGTATCCAGTTGCTTACTGGTTCGGCACCGCTCACAATGGGTTTATTACCTGTTCCGTATGCAGTAAACACTACTCGGCTGGTGGCCATTCCGCCTTGTGTTACAATTATTGTTCCCCTAAATACCTCGCCTGATTTCAAAAAAACGCTATCGCCAGGTAAATAGGAAACGGTGTTTAGCTTGGCAATGCTTTTCCAAGGCGATGCTGCCGAATGACCCGTGTTCAGGGTGTCGTTTCCGGCATTAGCTAAATAGTAATTTGTGGCTATTGTCTCTTGCAAACACAAGAAGCAGGCAGCGGCGAGCAGATAGGTTTTCATTTTGCATAATTTCCAGTATGAAGCGGTGAGATAGAGAAAGGTTTAAATTGGGATCGAGAGATTTGGGTAGAAGGAATTAGATTGTTAAATAATTCCTTAACTTATAAATAAATGTTTTTATCTTGTGCCTTCATTTTAAATCTTTAAGCCATGAAACATTTACTAAAATTGTTGTTTGTTTTGGGGATTGTGGGAAACGCGTTAGCACAGCACCCAAAATTGGAATGGGCGAAGCAATTTGGAGCACCACCAACAACTTCTTTTAGCTGTGATGGAATTCATTTCCCCACTCACCCAAAAGGGAACACTCATGGTAAGAGATATTATGGGAAGAACTATTCTGAATCAAAGCTTCAATGCCTTGAAGGGTAATAACCGTTTGCCTTTATCAGTAGGCAAAAGCGGAATATTCTTTGTGAGTGTTGGAGTAGGGGAGTGGAAAGGAATGGGGAAGGTGGTAGTGGAGTAGTTTGCGATTGACAATTGACAATTTCAGATATACGATTTGCCATCCGACTTAGGCTAAATCGTATATCGTAATTTAAGTTCAGAAAAGTGCTATAGCTGAAAGTTATAGTAACGTATTACTTTAACTACTACGCCCCAACTACCACTTTAGGTGCGGCAGAAAGAATTTCTTCATTTGCAGCAGAGGCGTATTGAGCAAAGTTCTTTACAAACGATTCAGCTAATTGGTTAGCCTTATTGTCGTAAGCATCTTTATCTTTCCAAGCGTTCCGTGGATTCAATAGTTCAGTAGGTACTTCAGGGCAAGTGGCCGGAATAGAGATACCGAAAACCGGATGCGATTCAAAAGCAACACCATCATAAGTTCCATTTAACGCAGCTGTAATCAAAGCACGGGTATAACGAAGTTTGATACGTTCACCAACTCCATAAGAACCTCCAACCCATCCGGTGTTTACTAACCAAACATTTACTTGGTTTTCGTGGATTTTCTTACCGAGTAGTTCGGCATACTTTGTAGGGTGAAGTGGTAAAAATGCTTTTCCAAAGCAAGCAGAGAATGTAGTTTGTGGTTCAGTAACACCTACTTCGGTTCCGGCAACTTTAGCAGTATAGCCTGAAATGAAATGATACATAGCCTGGCCTTTACTTAGTTTGCTGATTGGAGGTAAAACTCCAAAAGCATCGCAAGTGAGGAAGAAAATATTCTTAGGAACTCCGCCAACTGATGGTTCAACCGAATTGTTGATGAAACTTAAAGGATAGCTAACACGAGTATTTTCTGTTTTGCTGATGTTTGCAAAATCAACTGTGGTAGTACCTTCATAAAATTCAATATTTTCAAGCAATGAGCCAAACTTAATAGCGTCGAAAATTTGTGGCTCTTTCTCTTGGGTTAAATCTACGCATTTGGCATAGCATCCTCCTTCAAAGTTGAAAATACCTTTGGTATCCCAACCGTGTTCATCATCACCAATTAATTTACGATTTGGGTCAGCACTGAGAGTAGTTTTACCTGTCCCTGATAATCCGAAGAAAATAGCGGCATCTCCACTTTTACCAATATTAGCCGAACAGTGCATAGAAAGCACATTGCGTTCGTGAGGTAAAATATAATTCAATACCGAGAAAATTCCTTTTTTAATTTCTCCTGTATAACCTGTTCCGCCAATAAGAATAACCTTTTTAGAGAAGTTAAGGATAGAGAAATTGTGCTGACGGGTGCCGTCTTTTGCTGGGTCGGCAAAGTAGCCCGGAGCTGCAATAATTGTCCATTCAGGCTCGAAGGTTTGCACTTCTTCGGCTGTTGGACGCAAAAACATATTGTAAGCAAAAAGGTTTTGCCATGGAAATTCGGTGATAACACGAACATTCAATTTGAAATCCTTATCGGCACAAGCAAAGCTATCACGCACATACACTTCCTTTCCGGTGAGGTATGCACATACTTTATCATAAAGCAAATCAAATTTCTCGGGCGAAAACTTTATATTTATATCGCCCCACCAAACAGAATCGTTGGTTTTTTCGTCAGCCACTACAAAGCGGTCTTTCGGTGAACGGCCTTTAAATTCTCCTGTTTCGATGGCTAAAGCTCCTGTATCGGTTAAAACTCCTTCTCCTAAAACTATTGTTTCTTCCACCAATTCGGCTGGGGTGAGGTTCCAATATGCTGCTGAAACGTTTTTTAAACCAATGTTTGCAATCGTTGCTTTGGGAGATTTGATACCGTATTCTGTCATTTTTGAATGATTTTTGAAGGCCGCAAAATTAAACAAAAAGGTATTTGTTCAAACAAAAAAATCCTCTTGATTTAGAATAAGAAATTTGTACATTATGTTGGAAGGTTAATGACACGAATCAAGCCAATTAGAGCCAATTATACTGAGAGTAAAAGTTTTCAATATTTGTGTTTATTTGCCCATTAGCGTGATTGGCGTTCCCATTCTTCTAAATGATTTCCTTACTTTGAGGCTTTGTACATACTTTTGAATCTGATTCCGCAAAATCTTAATTCCCTGAAAAACATTGCCTACATAGTTGCCTTTCTATTATTGGCAATACTTGCTGAAAGTCCGCTGGCTGGTTGGGTTTCTCAAACAGCGGATTCATATCAGATTGAGCAGGCGAATGAAAGCCTTGCAAATCTTCAGAATATTCAGAAGCAAACTTTGAATTCAGGAACTATTGAGTTTGCCTTCAAACAATTTTCTCAACCTGATTATGCTGAAAAAGGAATTTTTGCTTTTAAGTACGTTGATGGCAAAATTCAAAACTGGACAAACAATCAGGTAGCATTATCCACCAAGGCGAATGAACTTTTCCGGCTCGATAAACCTATTGTGAAGTTGGCTGATGGCTGGTATGTGCCTGCAAGCAGAGAAGTTGGGGATACGTTGTTGCTTTCGTTACTTTTGGTTCAAAAGGAGTTTCCGGTAAACAACACCTATCTCAGTCATACGGCTAATCAATATCTATCGACTCAGGAACTAATAATTTCAGACACTGAAAAGGACTTGATAAAAGGTATAAGAAGTAAATTTCCGGTTGCGGCTATTTTTTCGCTTTTAAGTTGGATAGGATTAGCGATTGCTTTTGTAAGAGGATTTAAGCGGTATCCAATTTCTACCTTGTATTCGCTTATTGTTATAGGAGGAATTGTTGTTCTTCGTTTTATTCTGCTTTATTTAGATTTCCCTAAGAGCATTCAATCCCTTCCACTTTTCAATCCGGAGTTTTATGCTTATTCGTGGTGGATGCCTTCGCTAGGTCAATGGGCGGTAAATATTCTTCTGTTGGTTTGGGCTGGAAATAGTTTGATTGCCCTAATTGAAAAAGAACAGGTGAAACTTCAAAGCCTAAAAGCCATTTTACTTTTCACTTGGTTTTTAATTGTTCCGATGATTTTTGTGTGGGCAAGTCAAAATATGGTTGTACACTCCAATTTGCGATTGAATGTAGCTAACCTTCTGCAAACAACTGTTTTTTCCTGGGTAGCTATTGCGGGTTTGTGTTTGTTGGGATTATTTCTGTTTACAGCCTCTTCAAACGTTTTTATGTTGTCGGGGAAAAGCAAAATACAGGTAGTTTTTGCTTCCATTATAGCTTCGGTATTCGCTTATTGGCAGTGGCAAAGTGTAAGTGTAATTATAGCTATTGGAGTTTTTAATGCTGGTGTTTTGCTATATAGCGAATTTCAGGTTCGTCAGTTTTTGGGTAATTTCGGAACACAAATGGCTGTTTCCGGGCTTGTTATAAGTTTGTTCTTAAGTATTACACTTTACGATTTCAATGCCAATAAGGAAAGCAACGAAGTGAATTATTTGGCCGGAAAGCTATCTTCTGGGCGGGATTTGGTGCAGGAATATCTGTATCGGAAAACTGCTCAGCGTATTGCCGGAGATAGAAAAATCAAGAACCACCTGGCCGTATTTCCTACTACAAGTCAGAAGTTCTCTAAAGAATTAAGCACCTATTTCTCTGGACAGTGGGAAGGGTTTGATACGCATTTCTTTCTTTTTTCACCAGCCGATTCCTTGGTGCTGAAAAGCGAAGATGCTGAAAATACCGACATCAATCAAATAGAAGAAGCAATTTCTAAATCTGAGCCGAGTTCATCAACCGGACTTTGGTTATCTACATCCGAAAAGGCATTTCGTTATATCTCCAAAACAGAATTAGGCTTAGGCCGGGGAAACGAAAACAAGGCGTTTAAACTCTATTTTATCTTTTCCAAACAAAACAGCCCGGGCTCATTAGGCTATCCCGATATTCTATTAGAAAAAGGAATCAGTCTTCGGGAGCGTTTGCAGGGCTATTCCTATTCGGTAATCAGGGATGGGAATCCGATTGTTCAGTATGAAAATCATAGCAATGGAGAAGAAAAGAGCATTTCGTGGCATTATAAGAGCGATGATGGGCGAAGTGAAGCCTTTTTCTCCAGACCAGAAATGGCCTGGCTTTCCTATATAAATACGTTTACGGTTTTGTTCAGCTTTTTCTTTGTACTTAGCCTGATAGCCGGGCTTTTTCAAGGTAGCGTTTCACCCAAAGATTTGCTTTCGCAGGGGCTTAGGTTCAGGATAGTGGTGGCTACAACCGGGCTGCTTACGTTTACATTACTTGCTATTGGGTTTGCGTCCACCCGGTTAATGGTGAGGCAGTTTGAAGACAAAAGCCTCGATATGGCCGAAGAAAAACTGGAAGGAATTAAGTACAGATTGCAAAAGATTCCCAACCCTTTGTCAGAATCGAGTATTCAGGATTTATCGGCAGCGTTTCATACCGATATTAATCTGTTTAATGCATCAGGAAAGCTGTCGGCAACGAGTCGCCCTGCGGTTTTTGATGAAGGATTTGTGAGTGAGATGATGCAGAATCAGGCATACAGTTTCCTGAGAAAGAATGATAACCAGGTATTTTCACAAAAGGAAAACATTGGTGAACTAAGGTTTCTATCAGTGTATTCGCCCGTGAATTTAGGTGGGAATACCTACTATCTTAATGTTCCATTCTTTGCTAGGCAGGGCGAAATCAGGGCAGAATTGTCGAAAATGGTTTCTTCATTAATCAATATCTATTTCATTTTGGTGGCTTTGTCGGTGGTGCTAACGTTGCTAATTTCGGGGTATATCACTTCACCCTTAGAAACGATGGCCGAGAAACTGGCGATAATTGATTTGCAAAACCCTCAGTTTATCGACTGGAAAAGCAAGGACGAAATAGGTAAATTGGTGAACTCATACAACCTTATGGTGGGTGAACTGGCTAAGAATTCTGCTGAATTGGCTCGCACGGAACGCGAAATGGCTTGGCGTGAAATGGCCAAACAGGTAGCTCATGAAATAAAGAACCCGCTTACACCCATGAAGTTGCAGGTGCAACATTTGCTTATGCGGTATCAAAGTAAATCGGAGGGATGGGAGCAGCAATTGGAGAAGACTTTACCGATTTTGGAAGAACAGATTAATTCGCTGGCCGATATTGCCACGGCATTTTCCAACTTTGCTAAAATGCCACAGGGAAACCCCGAAGTGTTTGATTTGCGAACGGTGATTGAAACCACGAAACACATCTACGAAACTGCCGAAAACCTCAGTATAGAAACAGATTTGCCTTCGACCTCACTCAATATTTATGCCGACCGGGAACAGTTTATGCGGGTGATTCAGAACCTTGTAAAAAACGGTTATCAGGCTATTCCGGCAGGAAGGAAAGGGGAAATTAAAATTGTTGCCCGGCAGGATGCCAATCAAATAACGCTTACCATCAGCGACAATGGAACCGGCATACCCGATGAAATTGCTGCCAAGGTATTTACACCCAACTTCACCACCAAATCATCAGGAATGGGATTGGGATTGGCTATTGTTCGCAACATAATTGAACAGTGGGACGGCACAATTGGTTTTGAATCGAGGGTGGGGGAGGGGACAGTGTTTAGAATTGTGATGAAGGGGGTGGATGGTGCGGTGATGAATACACACAATTTCCTCCCCTAAAAAATTACACCTTATATAAATTATCATTCCCATTCCCCAACATCCCCCCACATTTCAGCAACTGTTTCACCGAAGAGACTAAAATGCTTCTTTAAACCCCATTTTTACAAGTTTTTGTCGGAAATTAACCTAACTCATTGGCTAAATGAGGAATATGTTTGTGCTGAACACCCCTCAAAAACGCCAAAGTAACTCCCAGCACATGTATCGCAAATCACTTACGAGTGCTTGCAACTCCCAGCACATGTATCGCAAATCACTTACAAGTGCTTGCAACTCCCAGCACATGTATCGCAAATCACTTACGAGTGCTTGCAACTCCCAGCACATGTATCGCAAATCACTTACAAGTGCTTGCAATTCCCAGCACATGTATCGCAAATTACTTACGAGTGCTTGCAACTCCCAGCATATGTATCGCAAATTACTTACAAGTGCTTGCAACTGCAAGGGCATGCATCGTAAATCGCTTATTAGTGCTTGCAATTGCAATCACTAATATCGCAACATTAAAATTAGGATTGTTGTTTGTTTGGGCTGGAATTATTAAACTCTATTGCTTTGTTCCACTAAGTTCATTCTTCCTTGCCCTAACTATTGCCGGAAGAAAGGTTTTATACTTAGGGTCGGTGCAGGAAGTGTCGCAGCGGTTAATGGTTTCAAAGGCTAGTTTGTAATGCTTTATGTTGAAATACACTGCCGATAGGTTTAATAACGATTCTTCCATCCCTGCCGAAACAGTTAAGGCTTTTTGGTAGAATGCTATCGCTTTTTGGTGGTCGCCCAGTGTTTCGTAGCAACTTGCCAGATTGTTCAACACATGAATATTGTAGGGCGATAAGCTGTAAGCAATTTCAAAATTGGCTTGGGCTTCGGGGATATTTCCTAAACTAAACAAGGCCACGCCTTTGTACCACAACACCGGTATTGACATTGGATTCATAGAGTAGCATTCATTCACGGCTTTATCGGCCTCTTTAATCATGACTTTCCAGTTAGCTTTTTGGTGAGCAGCTATAAGTTTATGGCTGTGATATTCGCCACGGCAGCGGTTTATTCCCACAAAAAATGAAAACAAAACAGGAAGTAATATGCCAATTTGTAAAGTAGAAATTGATAAGGAGGTTGTGTCTCTTTGTTGTGAAGCCATGCAATGCTTGTAGTATCCTGCGGTAACAATGGCAAACAGCAACGTAAGCAGCACTTGGTGTTCGATGCGTTCTAATGGGAAATCAAACACTGCAATAAATAGATAGCCAAGCAACGTAGCAAGTATGGTCATATAAACAGAACGTTCGGGCTGCGATTTGGTTTTTTGAATGAGACGAACCGTGTAAAAGATAATTATAGCAAAAAGGGCAACGTAGGCCGCAAAGCCTGCCATGCCTGTTTCGCTAAATACCCACAGAAAATCGTTGTGCGGACGCTGAAAGGTGGTGAGTCCATCACGCACTTCTTTTATTGGAAAGTGATTTAGGCCATACTTCAGATAGCTCACCTGCCAGTTTCCGGCACCAACGCCCAACACATAATGCTCCCGAATCATCTCCAGTGAATTTTGATACAAAGCCATTCGTTCCACAAGGCTGGTAACATTAAACAGACGACTGAATTTATCTTTATTCAGCACAGCAAAAATGCTGAACGAAGCGAGTAGGAGGGAGGCCACAAGTAATAACGTCCTTGCCGAAATTTTGGAACTGTTGTTTTTTTGCAACAACATACTTAACCCAAAATTGACAACAAAAAACACAATAAAGGCCAGCATCACCGCCCGGGTTTGAATTATCCAAACCAATACCAATGCTACACCGATAAGAATTACCGATAGTGTTTTCCAAACCTTTGGCAACTGAGCCGATGCCAGCAAAAATGGTAAACCAATAAAGAGGATAGAGGATAATAGGTTTTTGTTTCCGTTGGTGGAAGTTATTTCGTGCAGTTGATTGAACAGTCCTCCTTCCTTTTGCGAATATTTCAATACCTGAACAATAGCTACTATTTCGGTGATGAATACAAATAGAATTATGGCTTTTGCAAGGGTTAAGAAGTTTAGCTTTTCGGTAATGAGCAAATAAGTTGTGAGTACGAAAAACACTGCTTCGATGCTGTATTTCGACAATACATAAATGCTTTCTGAAATTGCAATGGCTTGTGCAAACGATACTAAAACCATTAAAAGCAAGACAGCGTAAGCCGCAAAGACGGGTAGTTTAAGAAAAGAGAAATCGGGTTTGAGCTTTTCGTTCTTAAGGTGATAGGCAAGCGTTAGAGCAAGGATTAATACAAATGCCGAAAGATAGATTTGCCGGGGAATAAGCACCGGGTCTATGATGGAGCTTACATAAACTAATGGCAGAAAGAGTATAAAACAGAAATAGAGTCTATCGAAAATGCCTGAGATAGCATGATTGGGGGGAGCGGACATTCTACAAAACTACACGTATCGGCTACCTACTGCAATACCATTTTCCCTACCACTGTTTTACCGTTGCTTTGAGCTTCTATCATAAACAGGCCATGCAGATTGGGTAAATCGAGTTTCCCGGTTGCTGTTTGGTTTGGAAGTGATAAAATTTCACGTCCAAGCATATCTCTGAGTTTCAAATTTACCGTTCCTGTATGGATAGCTTTTAATTCGTAATTTATTGCACCATCGGCAGGGTTTGGATAAAGACTTAAGGATAAATCTTTATTGGGCGATTCAAATAGTCCGGTAACAACATCCGTTACTAGTGTGCTAACGGTATTTGTTACGGCTGCCACGTTATAATCGAAATATATTTGAGCGGTATTATTGATTACATTATTTATTTGTAGGTCTGTATTCACTCGAATCGAGTATGTTATAAAGCCGTGGCTGGCGGGTTCGTTAGCATTGCTATCGGCCAACATAATGTTATCGAACTTAAATATGGCTAACCTGTTGCTGTTTATGGTATAGGTCATTGGGTGGCTTTGTGAAAGAAGTCTGAAAGATGTAATATCCAAATTAGCACTTAACATGTCAAATATTTTCACATTTATGGCTTCGGCAGTTCCGGTATTTTGAAAACGAACGGTATAAGTTAGCTCTTGTCCGGCGGCAACTTGTTCGGGCGAAATTGCACCTTCGGGCGAAACTGCTTTGTCGTTAGGGTCGAAAGAACCTCTCACAGTAAATGCCTGTTCTGTGGAGTTATTTGCCGGAGTAGTGTCCCCCACTATAGGGTTTACATCGTTGCTGAAAAGAATTTGCGTTCCTAAAGCTGTGGCAGAATCGCACTTAAAAACTACATTAAAGCTCAAACATTGCAATGGAGGAAGGGACGTAAAATCCCAATTCAACTGATTGCCATTATTGCCATCGGGCGAAGGTGTAGCAGACAGATACTGCAAATTTTGATTATCGAAGAATAGGGACACCGAACCACTTTCGGTTTCTGTTCCAACGTTGCAAGCAGTAACTCTATAGGTAAACTGAAACCCTGGTCTAATGCCAGTAGTATAACCACTTATAGCAAGATCGTGAATACCGGGTATGGGTTGAATAGCGAAATTGTTTCCTACCGATGTGCTGTGTGAATCGGGCACTGAAATGGTAATTGAATAGGGTGAAACAGTGTAATAAGTGGGAACATTGCTTACTGTAGCAGTATAATTTCCAGGATAAAAATAGCTTACAAAATCTCCATTGCTATTTGTATTTGCATGACTGCTATTTTGATTGAATTCTACATACTTATTTGATGCCGGAGTATCACCAGCATCGTTTATCCCGTTCAAATTCCAATCATAAAACACATTGCCCGAAATTTGTGCTGTAGGAGGTGCATCTATAACGATTTCAAATACGGAAATATCATTTAGAATTACACCTTGAGCAGTGTAATAAGTAGTATGAATGGTTAATTGGTATATTCCTGCAGGGGATGATATGAAGGTTGGATTTCCAAGAAAATAGGGATTATAAATTCTTATACAGCTATATCTTCCATCTGATGAATTTCGAATGTATGGCCAATATGTAAGTTCTGGTGGAAGCCCATCGATGGCAGTAATTTTTACTGAATCAAAAGGAATGGTATCACCCGCTATTCCAATGATGCTTTGACCTATAAAAAACTGACATTCTGTACTATAGAATGTTCCCTGAATAGCATGATACAAGTTGATATTTGTATCTGGATAGTAAATGCTGTCTTGATTTACCATACTATAATCGCAAGGCATTGGCGGAGGCGGCATAGGGAAACACCCCCCAGCATACGAAGCTGAATAAGTAATTAAAAGCAGTAGTAGGGTAATAATGTTTTTCATCTTCTTAAAGATTTGGGTGTCAAAGATAAATAATTAATAGTTGAAGTTTCAATTATTTTATTTGGGAACATCCCATCCCCCATAATTTCCCGAATAAATATACGGTATCAATATCACCATATCTTTGCCCAATGCAACTATTAGACGGAAAAATTATATCAGCAATGATAAAAGACGAGCTTAAAATTGAGATTGAAAAACGAATTGCAGCCGGACAGAAAGTGCCACACCTTGCTGCCGTTTTAGTAGGAAACAATCCGGCTAGTGAGACCTATGTTTTTTCAAAAGTAAAATCCTGCGAAGAAGTGGGAATGGATTCCACCTTAATCCGTCTTCCCGATAGTGCTACCGAGGCTGAAGTGTTATCCACCGTGGAAAAGTTAAATAACGATACTGCTATCGACGGTTTTATTGTTCAACTGCCGCTTCCAGCTCAAATAAGTGAGAAAAAAGTATTGAAAGCCATCAACCCCGATAAGGATGTGGATGGTTTTCATGAAGTAAACATCGGACGCTTGGCTTTGGGCTTACCCGGCTTTGTTCCGGCCACCCCAATGGGAATTATCGAAATGCTGAAACGAGCCAATGTTGAAACAGCCGGCAAGCACTGTGTTGTATTAGGGCGAAGTCATATTGTTGGGATGCCGATAAGTTTGCTGCTTATGCAAAACACTAATCCCGGAAATTGCACCGTAACGATTTGCCATAGCCGAACCGCCGGGTTAGAAACTATTCTTCAAAGTGCAGATATTATTGTGGCTGCAATAGGTAAACCCCGCTTTGTGAAGGCAAATATGGTTAAGCAAGGTGCAGTAGTGATTGATGTGGGTATTAACCGAATCGCCGACCCAAGCCGCAAATCGGGACACCGCATTGTGGGTGATGTAGATTTTGATGAAGTTGCTCCCAAATGCAGCTTTATAACTCCGGTTCCGGGTGGGGTTGGGCTTATGACCATTGCTTCCCTGATGTTAAATACACTAAAAGCCGTTCAAATTAACAAATATTGATTGCTGATTATTAAATGTTAATTTTCTTTGCCTTCAAATTCTAAAAATAAAAAAATGCAAAACCACGAAATAGATTACAAAATCCTCGGTGAGGAAATGCAGGTAGTAGAAGTTGAACTCGACCCGCAGGAAACCGCCATTGGTGAGGCAGGCAGCTTCATGATGATGGATCAGGAAATACAGATGGAAACCATTTTTGGTGATGGTTCGCAAAGTCAGGGTGGCTTTATGGGTAAACTGTTTTCTGCCGGAAAACGCCTGATTGTGGGCGAAAGTTTGTTTATGACTGCTTTCACCAATATGGGGCAGGGCAAAAAGCGTATAACGTTTGCAGCACCATATCCAGGAAAGATTGTTCCAATGGATTTGGCCAAGCTGGGCGGAAAAGTTATTTGTCAGAAGGATGCTTTTCTGTGTGCCGCAAAAGGTGTTAGCATCGGCATTGAGTTCCAGAAGCGTTTAGGAACAGGTTTGTTTGGCGGCGAAGGCTTCATTATGGAAAAGCTCGAAGGTGATGGAATGGCCTTTGTTCACGCCGGTGGATTCATTATTGAACGCGAACTGCAACCCGGCGAAGTGATTAAAATTGATACGGGCTGTATTGTGGCCTTTACACAAAATGTGGATTACGACATTCAGTTTGTAAAAGGAATCAAGAATATGGTTTTTGGAGGTGAAGGCTTGTTCTTCGCTACTCTGCGTGGACCGGGAAAAGTGTGGATACAATCTATTCCAATCAGCCGTTTGGCCGGGAAAATACTTCAATACAGCCGTGGAGGTAAGGAAGAAGGCAGCATTTTAGGCGGCTTAGGCAACCTGATTGATGGTGATTAGGAATTCCCTTCCTAAACAAAAAACGCTCTCTGTTGATTGAAAACAGAGAGCGTTTTTTATTTAATCCAATTTTTGGAGAAAGCAACTATCCTCTAACCTTATCCAATAGGTTACTTAGCAATTCGGCTTCTTCTAGAGAAATATTGTTACCCATTGTAACATATTGCTCCTCCATTCGTGGGTGTATTTTATTCAAAAAATCTAAACCTTTTTTGGTAATTGTGATATCCATCTTGCGTTTGTTTTCTTCGCAAAGTTGCCGGTCCACATAGCCTAACTTGACAAGTTTATCAAGCAAACGGGTTAAGTCAGGATTTTTATCAAGCATCACTTCCTTTATATCGCCCGGACAAGATGAGTTGGGGAATTTGCCTTTTAATATTCTGAGTATGTTGTAGTGCTGCGGTAATATGTCGTAATCTTTGAAAAACTCACTTTGATTAGCCGCAATCCAATTGCTTGTATAAATGAGGTTTACGAGGGCTTTGTGCAAGTTGTTCTCAAACTTTTGCTGCTTTATAGCATCTTCTATTTTCACAGGGCAAAGATAGCTTATTCTTTTTCTGTTTCTTTGCCGCAATGAAACTAAAGAAACCTGAATTCTCTTCCATTAAAAACATCATATTCGATTTAGGAGGAGTGTTGCTAAACATAGATTACTTCCTCACCGAAAAAGCTTTTGCCGAACTGGGCATTTCCAATTTTGCTGAATCATATTCCCAAGCCAAACAATCAACCCTGTTTGATGAGTTTGAGGTAGGGAGAATTACTGCCAGGGAGTTTAGAGATGGCCTAAGGATTTATATGAATATTGATATTTCGGATGAAAAGTTAGATCAATGCTGGAATTCAATGCTATTGGATTTACCTGAAACCAGGCTTGACTTACTTCACGCTGTTAAGTACAACTATCGGATATTCCTGCTTAGCAATACCAACATTATTCATTATGAGGCTTACAGCCAATATTTGAATGAGACATTTGGTATAGCTGATTTTAAGCCGGTGATGGAAAAGCAATACCTTTCTTTTGAAATGGGAATGCGAAAACCCAATGCAGATTGCTTTAATGCCGTGTTAAATGAAAACTGGCTGCTTGCTAATGAAACGCTTTTTATTGACGATAGCATTCAACACATAGTAGGTGCATTGGCCGTGGGAATAAATGCCTATCATTTGAAACCAACCGAAGATGTGGTAGGTTTATTTGAATTTCACACCTAAACCAATCGTCGCTAAATTAAATTTCCTTATTTTACCCAATGAAAATCAAACTCTTTTCTTTCATCATTCTTATTTTATTTTAAACTTAATCAATTACCAAGCCATCCATTAAACACAACCTATACCTTGGAAGTTGAAGCAAAAGTAGGTGGTACATTCGGGGCATTTGGGCCGGCCTGCAATGTGGTTTCTCCGCTTCATAAATTGGAGGAAGATGGCGACTTAGCATCAGATGGTCAAACTAACTGGGAAGTGAACGCATACCCCAATCCATTCAGCAACACCATCACCCTTTCTCATAACGCTATAGGCCGTGAAGTAAGCATTCGTGTTATGGATATGCTAGGCAAAGTGGTGTATGAAACAAAATCAAACGATTCTGAAATTACTATTGGAGAAGGTTTAAGTAAAGGTGTTTATAGTGTTAGCATTGATATTGATAGGCAACGTAAGGTTATAAAGATAGTGAAGGAGTAAATTTTACTCT
>CANJNG010000088.1 GCA_947475205.1 Bacteroidota bacterium | reverse complement strand
ATCCGAAAAACTGAGTTGATTGGTCGCTTTTTGCATTTGGTTTGTTTGTTTGCAAATATACTTAAACTAACTGTAATTAAGTAGTTTAAGCGACTTTGTTGCTGACATTTTGTTGTGTGTTTTACGATTGTTTGTCTTGCAACGGTTTCAATTATGTGTTTGCAAAATACGTCAATGGTAGTTCTTATCCCTTTTAGGGAAAGCAATATTTAATGACAGGTAAGGGGCGTCATTGCGAATATACCCATGAAGCAATCTCTACCTGCATTTAAGTATTTAACCTTAGTAGAAAGTGAACTTTTGATTTTATTTAACCTTATTGCAATAAGGTTAAAATTCAATCTGTCAATGGTAGGTACTTTTCCTCCCGATAGCTATCTGGATTACAGATTACTGCATTTGAAAACACATAAAAAAGGTCTAACCCTCACCGCCATTTACCTGAAGTTTACCTATCAAACTTTGAATGTCCAGCTTTTCTTGTTCACTGGTTTTCATGTTTTTTAGCGTAACTTTCCCTTCAGCAATTTCATCAGCACCCATAATTACGACAAATGGGATTTGTTTTTTGTCGGCGTACTCAAACTGCTTTCTAAGTTTGGATGCATCGGGGTAAATTTCGGCAGGAATACCTGCTTCACGCAAGCTGGATAAGAGTTTAAAGTTATCGGCAAATTCGGGTGTGCCTAATCCGGCAAAGTTTATGATTAGAGCTTGGGTAGATTGGTTTGATGTATTGGGGAATTTATTCAACTCCTGCAAAACATCATAAATTCTATCGGCACCGAAAGAAATACCGACTCCGGACACGCCCTGTAATCCGAAAATACCGGTAAGGTTATCATATCTTCCGCCACCGCAAATGCTGCTGGTAAGCGAGCCTTCGTTTGCCTTCACCTCAAATATAGCTCCGGTATAATAATTTAGTCCCCGAGCCAAAGTGGGGTCAAATTCCAAGGCAGTAAAGCCAGATAAAGATTGGGGGTTAAAGGCTTTGAAAATGGTGTCCAATTCCGCTTTCCCTAAATTGAAATCGGCAGAGTTGAGCAATTCGGGATTTTCAAGCAAAAGAGTTTCCAAGCCAGCATCTTTATTGGAAAGAAATTTAGAAACTGCTACTATTTCGGTTTCAGAAAAACCTCGAGTATTTAGTTCTTTGGTTACTCCATCTAAACCAACCTTATCCAACTTGTCAATGGCGATAGTTAAATCGTTAAACTTGTCAAGTCGGCCAATGCTTTCGGCCAGTCCGGTTAAGATTTTGCGGTTATTAATCTTTATCACCACCTTCAATCCTAACTTTGAAAATACTTGGTCGAAAATTTGAATTAATTCGATTTCAGATACGAGGCTATTTGTGCCAATTATATCGGCATCGCATTGGGTGAACTCTCTGTAACGGCCTTTCTGCGGACGGTCGGCACGCCAAACGTTTTGAATTTGGTAACGACGAAAAGGGAAAGTTATTTCGTGGCGGTGCTCGGCTACAAAGCGTGCAAAAGGAACGGTGAGGTCGTACCGCAAAGCCTTTTCGGTAATTTTTCGGGTAATTGCCGATAAATCCCGGTTATTTAACGCTTCGTCTTTTACTTCTTTGAGGTAATCGCCGTTATTAAGGATTTTGAAAATGAGTTGGTCGCCTTCTTCGCCGTATTTTCCGGTGAGTGTTTCTAGGTTTTCCATTGCCGGAGTTTCAATGGGAAGAAACGCAAAGGCTTTGAAAACTGAAGTAATTGTGTCTAAAATATATTGGCGGCGAAGGGTTTCGGTTGGGCCAAAATCTCGTGTTCCTTTAGGGATGGGCATTGGGTAAAGCTAATTTCTATTAAAACTGATATAAAATGCGGAATTGAATTTATCCCGCAAGCGGATTACCCAACTTCTTTTTCTTTAACAACCCTTCTTGCGTTTTGGGGTCGTAAGTGCGTTTGGCTATTTCTTCTTCAGAGAAAAATACAGGATTAGTTTCGTGGTCGAGGTTGCGTTGAGGAGCCGGTTTTAGCATTTCCTCGGCTAAATCTTTAAACCTGCTTTGGAATGCAGCCAGAGTGTATTCGCCGTAAACGGTATGTCCGCCTTCGTAGGCCTGCACCTGATATTCTTCGAAAGTGGTTACATAGCCATGATACGCATTTGCATAGGTGCTGATGATTATTTGTTTTACGCCACGTTTGCTTAGCACATCTAAAAGGGTTTTCTCTAATCTCCATCCCGACACCGCGGTAAGTTCGCCGGGAACACCCACTAAGGCTATTTCGCCAATGATGAATAATTGTAGCGGAAGAACCAAGGGTGTCCAAGGCTTTTCGTTAAGGCTGCCGTTTTGGTAATACTTTTTGAATGTAGCGATACCTCTGTCGGCCCAACCCGGAATGATGAAATTCTTAACATCGCTAGTTCCCATTATCTTTCGTTCGCCGGCTTCAATCAAAATTTCTTTTACTCCTTGGGCTTTGTCGCGACGTTTTATTCTATCCTGAAATTCTTTGGTAGAAAATGGGGCAATGGCATATTCATAAGCTCTTACGGCTTTTATCATTTGGCGGGCTGCAGCACCCACCGCTTTTGCCATTCCGGGACCTTCGGCAGTACCTTCAAAGAAAGCAACCCCCTGGCATGGGGAATCAGTAAATGCATCTTTTTTGCCGTTTGTAAATTCAGGATAGGCTTTGGTGTCGGCAAATTTCACATAGCATAAGCCAAAGTCTAAGCCTTCGGAAACTTCGGGAGCAGCTTGGGCTTTTTCAAAAACTTCTAGGGCCTTTTCGAATTGTATATTTCCATTGAATTTGGCACTTGCTAAATAGTCTTCGCCAAATTTCCCCATCACCATTCCACGTTTCTTTACATATTTGTAATTGGGGCTGATGTCGCCACAGGAACGTTGTGCAAAGGATGAAAGCACTGTTTTCCCGAAACGCTTTTCTAATTCATCTTCTAACTGATGGGCTGCATATCCTTTATTGTCAGCATTAATGTTGTGGTTGTAATTGGGTACGGTGGTGGTGTGTACCCCAAACCAGTTTATGGTAAACAAGGGTTTGCCATCCAACCCCTCAGCCACAAGCATGGTCATGCGGCGGTCGAAGGCAAGGTGGGTTTCTTCTTTGGTATATTTCTTTACTTCAGGATTTTTGTTCCAAGCTTCAATGCTGCGATTAAAGGCTACTTCGCGGTCGGTAGCCATTTCGCCCTCGGCAACTCTTAGTTTAGCAGGAACGGCACATTCATAAGCATCAATAATGGCTTCAGAAATTCCATTTACATAGGTGGCATACACCTCGGGCACAAATCCGGGAATGCTCATGTTGTATAATCCGTAATGCGAATATCCGCCGGGTGCACTGTGAGTGTGCTGGGCTGTAAGCATAACGTTGTCGTCGTGGAAATCTAAATCGGGACGTTGGCGGTTGAGGTATTTAATTACACCACGCTTAACAGCAACTGTAATAAAAGCCATTTCGGCATTTACATACGCCGTTTTCTTTCCCGAAACTTCATCAATGAAAACGTAAGCCCTGGCAAATAAAGGTGTTTCAACATCTTTTACGATATTGAACCACATTCCGTAGCCCATCATTCCTACACCTTTTTTTAAAAGTGTAATGTCTTTTTTAGCAGAACCGCATAGCATCATTGGTTGTTATATTTTGCCGTAAAAGTAGGAGATTGATTTAAAACGAAATTGAATTTTGGAATTCTTAACCAAAAACTGATATAAGTCACCCCATAATTATCTGTTAAATTTGCAGTCTAAATATTTTTATGTTAGAAATCATTAAACAACCTTGGCACTGGGCAGTTGGCGGGCTTTTTATCGGCCTCACTGTTCCTGCCTTGCTAATCTTAGGCAATAAGAAATTTGGACTATCGTCTTCCTTGAAGCATATTTGTGCGATGTGTATTCCGGCGAGCATACCTTTCTTTGACTATGATTGGAAAAAGGAAATCTGGAATCTTTACTTTGTTGTAGGTATCGTATTCGGGAGTTTCATTGCTGCCCATTTTTTATCAAACCCCGATGATGTGATAGTAACCGAAGCCACAAAAACAACACTTTCGCAATATGGCATCACCGATTATTCGCATCTGATGCCGACAGAGGTCTTCAATTGGGGAAATCTTTTAACGATGAAAGGATTGCTGTTAATGGTGGTTGGAGGGTTTTTAGTAGGCTTCGGAACCCGCTATGCCGGAGGGTGCACATCGGGCCATTCTATTATGGGACTCTCCAATTTGCAATGGCCGTCGCTAGTGGCTACGATTTGCTTTATGGTTGGCGGCTTTCTAAGTGCTAATTTTATCCTTCCCCTCATCTTCAAACACTTCTGACATGAAAAATCTAAAATATATACTTGTAGGCACTGTGTTCGGCATTGCCTTCGTAAAAACCGAAATCATCAGTTGGTTTCGTATTCAGGAAATGTTTCAATTAACCTCCTTTCACATGTATGGTGTAATTGGCACGGCTGTGGTGGTGGGGATAATCTCTGTTTTTTTGATAAAGCGGTTTAAACTAAAAACAATAAACGGTGAAGCTATCACCATTGAAGACAAGAAATTTGACAAGGGTCAAATTATCGGTGGATTGCTGTTTGGAATAGGCTGGGCAATAACCGGTGCGTGCCCCGGGCCACTCTTTGCTCAAATAGGTAGCGGCTTTACGGTAGTAGGAGTAACCCTATTTTCAGCCATTATGGGTACTTGGGTTTATGGGAAGTTTGATCAGAGGTTGCTCCACTAATAAGGGGTTTGCCTGATAAATGTAAGCCAACCTGTTCAAACGGAGTTTGGCAACAGGTTGGCTAAAAAAGGACCGCTTGGCTTTTTGGGGTACTTGCTTATTCTAAATATACCTTCTTAGAAAAGTTTTGATCCCCTCCTACACATACTTGCAAAAGATAAATCCCTTTACTTAATCCGTCTGTGCTAAGTTCGATAGGAAATTGAGAGCTTGCTTTGTCGAAATCTTTGACTAAAACTATTTTTCCGAAAACAGAAGTAAGTTTTAATGTTACTGATTCTGCTTTGGGGAAAGCAATAAAAAGGTTTCCATTGGCTGGATTGGGATATACGTTTAGTGGAGAGGAATATTCCGCTTCGGTAAGCCCCACATTCAGGACAGAAAATATAGCCGATATAGCCTTGCAACCATTAGCGTCGGTTATTTCTACCTGATAATCTCCATTTTGGACGATGGTGTAATCGGGGTTAAACTCGTTGATGAGTTCCCCTCCGCCTAAATACCATTGATAACCCGATGCCGGAGTTGAGCTAAGCACATTCCCTGTTTGAGAAATTACAGGAATTGCCGGAGCGGGGTTTTGTGTAATTGTAACCACGTTGGAAGTTGCATCTCCCACACATCCACCGGGATTGGTAACAACAAGACTGTAGTCATTAGCCTGATTTACATAAATGCTTTGCGTGGTTTCGCCGTTTGTCCATAAATACGCTGTGCCTTGATTAGCCGAAATCTCAACACTGTCGCCGGGGCAAAATGCAGTATCTGTTGCTGATGCAATTGCAGTTGCTGCAGAAGTAACGGTCACAATCATGTCGTCTGATGCTGTGCAGCCGTTTCCATCGGTAACAGTTAAGGTATAGGTTGTAGTTTGATTTATAGTTGACAGAACTGTTGGGTTGGCCACATTAGCAGCTGATAGATCACTTAATGGTGACCAAGAATAGCTATAACCAATTGTTCCTCCCAGTGCAGATGGGTTGCCACCTATAGCTGCCGAAAATCCCTGACAAAAGGCTACATCATTACCGGCACCTACTGCCAAGGATGTAGGTTGGGTAATTGAAACTGTAGCTGTAGTAACACATCCTAAAGCATCGGTTACGGTTGCAGAGTAGGTACCCTGCGGTAAATTTGAAGCTGTTTGAGTAGTTTGCACCGGGCTTGTATTCCACGAATAAGAGTAACCTGTAGTTCCGCCACTGGGAGTTACTGTTGCTGAACCATTATTTCCGCCAAAACAACTAACATTGGTATGGTTTGGAATACTTGCCGACAAAGCTGTGGGTTGCGTAATGGAAACCGCAGAGGTGTTGCTGCATCCCAAAGCATCGGTAACTGTTGCAGTATATGTTCCTTGTGATAAATTGTTGGCTGTTTGCGTAGTTTGCACCGGGCTAGTATTCCATGAATAAGAATAACCTGTAGTTCCTCCATTTGGTGTAACAGTTGCCGAACCATTATTTCCTCCAAAGCAACTAACATTGGTATGGTTTGGGATACTTGCTGACAAAGCTGTGGGCTGAGTAATGGAAACCGAGGATGTGGTGCTACACCCCAAGGCATCAGTAACGGTAACGGTGTATGTTCCTTGAGGTAAATTGCTGGCTGTTTGCGTAGTTTGCACCGGATTCGTATTCCAGGAATAGGAATAATTGCCTGTTCCTCCCGTAGCCGATGCTGTAGCTATGCCATTATTCCCTCCAAAGCAACTAACATTGGTGTGATTTGGAACACTTGCCGATAAAGCTGTGGGCTGCGTTACAGTGTATGAACTTGTGGCCGTTGCTCCTAATTGATCGGTAATTGTTACGTTATATGTTCCGGCACAAAGTCCGCTAACAGATTGGGTAATGGAAGGAGGAACAGTATTCCACAAAAACGAATATCCACCCGCACCGCCCGAAAATGCAACAGAAGCAGTTCCGCTGCAAACTCCGTTACAGTTCAGATTAGTTCCGGTTGCAGTAGCAGTGAATGGTATGGCTTCTGAAACGGCGAGGGTAGATAAGTAAATAGTATCTCCGGCACTTGAAATGCTCGAATTGGTAATATTAAACGCTCCATAAAACGTAAAACTACCTGTTCCCGATGCGGGTGCAGTCCAGTTAAATGTCCAAGTTTTACTACCCACACCGCTGGTGCCACCGTTGGTATGCTCGATATATTTTGTGCCTCCTACAAGTTGGGTTTGGGCTGCGGAAATAACTCCTAGCGTTCCAATTTGAGTCCCACTTGCATTTTGAGGGGATATTTGAAAGCCAAATTTGCTGTGATTTGCTCTTACCGCCGTAGCTGTAATGGTGTAGGTTGTTAGCGGCACATAGCCCGAAGCCGGAATATTTGAAGTAATCCAGCCAGATTGAGTTTGAGCGGCCGGTCCACCATGGCAACTGGTGCAATTTCCTCCATCACCCGGCGAACCTGTTCTTCCGGCAGGTGGGCCGCTGCTATATGCAGCCAGCTTGCTATCTTCTGAATTTGTGGTTAAAATTGTGGTTGCTGTATAAACCAGCGTTGTGCAAAAAACGAAAAGGATTGCTTTTTTCATTGTTTTTGAGGGGAATATATTTCGACAAAGATACAAATATTTTTTGCTTAGCAGATTGAATTGTTATTTGGTAGTGTAAAACTTGTTATAGAGCCGAAAATTCACCACCTACACTTCATCTTCTTTCCGCTTTATCTTTGCCGCCAATGAACCCCAACCTGATAGCCGATAACGAGAACCAAAACCCTGTAGATAGAGAAATAGAACGGGCTTTGCGGCCTATCGACTTTAATGAATTTGCAGGGCAAGATAAGGTTGTGGAAAATCTCAAAGTATTTACACTGGCTGCCAAGCAACGAGGCGAATCACTTGACCACGTATTGCTGCATGGCCCTCCCGGTTTAGGCAAAACTACTTTAGCGAATATCATTGCAGTGGACTTGGGGGTGAATATAAAAATCACCTCAGGGCCTGTACTGGATAAACCCGGCGATTTGGCCGGATTGCTCACCAATCTTGAGCCTAACGATGTGCTTTTCATTGACGAAATACATCGGCTTAGTCCCGTAATTGAAGAGTATCTGTATTCGGCGATGGAAGATTACCGAATTGATATAATGATTGAATCGGGGCCGAATGCCCGGTCGGTTCAAATAAAACTGAATCCGTTTACGCTCGTTGGGGCTACTACTCGTTCGGGCTTGCTTACATCACCACTAAGAGCAAGGTTTGGTATTAATTCCCGCTTAGAATATTACGATGCCAAACTTCTTCAACAAATCATTATTCGTTCATCAGGGATTTTAAACATCCCCATTGAAGATGAAGCGGCCTTTGAAATTGCCCGCCGAAGCCGTGGTACACCCCGTATTGCTAATGCTCTACTTCGCCGGGTGCGTGATTTTGCTCAAATTAAAGGCAACGGCACTATTGATATGCACATCGCTCAATACGCACTTCAAGCCCTGAATGTAGATAAAAACGGCTTGGATGAAATGGACATCCGCATCCTGACTACCATTATTGATAAGTTTAAAGGTGGCCCTGTGGGGTTAAGCACTATCAGCACTGCTGTAGGTGAAGAAAGCGGAACGCTGGAAGAAGTATATGAACCTTTTCTTATTCAGGAAGGGTATCTTTCCCGTTCACCTCGTGGCCGAATTGCCACCGAACTTGCCTATAAACATTTGGGTAAAGTGGTGAGTTTCGGTGCGAGTTCGTTGTTTGGGGGAGAAATTTAAGTTAGAATACTGGCAACGCTAAAGGCACAAATGAAGCAAAAAACCACAAATTTTAAAGACAATAAACCTGAATACTTCAATTCTATTTGCTCCAATTCATTTGTTATGGTGAAGGCTTGGGTGGCAGTTCAAAAATTGACCGATAGTGTTAAAACGGACGAATTAAATGCAACAACAATTGACACTACTACTTAGACAATTCATCTTTTTTTCACTTCCTTTTCTCTTTGCCAACTGCAATGGTAATCAAAGTTCAAACGAAAAAAATGTACCCCTACCAGCAAATATTGGAGCTGAACGAATTAAAATTGACGGACTAAATGAAGCATTGACTAAGCTCAAAAGTGGAAAGGCCGCATACCAATTTATTGGCATAACCTCAAATGGTGTTGACTGTATTTACTTCGTTTATGAGAATGGAAAATTTAATCTTGAGTTTGAGGCAATGGGAGAAGACCAACTTCTATTTATAGACAAGTTGACAGAATTTGCAAACGCAAACAACTTCAAATACCTGATGACGTCATACAACAACAAACCAAACTACAATTCAAACAAACCAGCTCCAGTTTTGAGAATTGAAATCAATGCAACAATTGACGAAGCAATTAAATTGGGGACTAAAATACAATCAGAAATTTTCCATAATGACTATAAAACAGTTTACGATGTTGTTCCTTGAATAATCTCTTACCAACTTTGAGTAGACTAGCATTGATTCCATTTAATATCTCATTAATCTAATTTGCCCCTCCTTTAGAAATATTCATTTAATTTGCTTTTAAGAAAACGCATAAAATGTCAAGCATAACAGCATCAATTCCGGCATCGCCCCCTATTGACCAAGTAGGTGTAGAAGAGCGGGTGGCTCGCCTCAACAGCCGAAGTATTAAAAAAGAATCGAAAGTTAGCGGGCTAAAATTGGCCTTAAATATGATTGACCTCACCACACTCGAAGGGAAAGACACTCCCGGAAAAGTGCAGCAAATGTGTTACAAAGCGGTTCACACCCACGATTATTATCCGGGTTTGCCAACAGTAGCGGCAGTTTGTGTGTATCCTTCGTTTGTAAAATTAGCAAAAGATAGCCTGAAAGGAACGGGCGTAAAAGTGGCCTCCGTAGCTACAGCTTTTCCTTCCGGGCAAAGCACTCGTGCTATAAAAATTGCGGACACCCGCTTTGCTGTGGAGAATGGAGCCGATGAAGTGGATATGGTTATTTCGAGAGGGGAATTTTTGATTGGAAATTATTCTTTTGTGTTTGATGAAATTGCTGCCATAAAAGAAACCTGTGGAGCAGCACGATTAAAAGTGATTTTAGAAACAGGTGAACTATCTACTTTAGATAATGTGCGTAAAGCCAGCGATATTGCTATGGCTGCTGGTGCCGATTTCATAAAAACCTCTACCGGGAAAATATCTCCGGCCTCCACTCAACCTGTTTCATTAGTTATGCTGGAAGCCATCCGCGACTACTACGAACTTACCGGAAAAATGGTGGGAATGAAACCCGCAGGTGGTATCAGCACGGCTAAAGCAGCACTGCAATATTTAGTAATGGTGCGTGAAACGCTGGGTCAGGCTTGGCTTACCAACGAATGGTTTCGGTTTGGTGCAAGCAGTTTAGCCAACGATATATTAATGCAGTTGGAAAAAGAGCGTTCGGGCGTTTATCAAAGCAAAGATTACTTTTCGGTGGATTAGTTGCCGAGAATGGAAGTGGCCAATTTAAATTGCTTCACAAATACGGTACTATTAAAAGATTGATGTTGCGTCGATGGTAGTTTACTCAAGAAGCAACCTGCGAAGCTGCTCTTGGATTCCATATAAAAACAACATATAAATCCAAAATCTCTCGTAAGATTTAACATCATTACATATTGTTTTCCCTGAAAGGGATAGCAACTCGCAATAACGATTTGTTTTTTGAATGAATTATGAAAGAGATCTAATCTTTAACATTTCTTAAAAGTCTAAACACAACATATCCTGTTGTGTCGCTGTTATTTTGCACAGAATTTGTAAGGCAATTCAAAAATTAATAAAACCAAAAATTAAACAGATGAACAAACTATCAACAGTAGCCGTTTCTGCCTTAGTGGGCGGAATATCGGCAGCAAGTGTGTTTTACTTTGCTCAGCAAAATGCAAAACCGGTAATTTCTGCTGCAAATCATCAACCTGTGCAATTAGCCAGTTATGCCGTTCCCGAAAATGCAATCAATTTTACCTCGGCAGCCGAAAAGTCGGTAAACGCCGTTGTACACGTTACCATCGAAAAGGAAGTGAGCAATTTTGCCAACAGTGGTTTTTACGATCCTTTTCAGCATTTCTTTTTCGGACAGCCGCAACAACGTCAGCAAAAACCCGCTCCGCAAGTGGGTTCAGGTTCCGGGGTTATAATTTCGGAAGACGGTTACATTGTTACCAATAACCACGTTGTGGATGATGCCGATGAAATAAGTGTAACGCTAAACGATAAACGGAAATTCACTGCAAAAGTGATAGGTAAAGATGCCAACACCGATTTGGCTCTTTTGAAAATTGATGAAAAAGGACTGCCCTTTTTACCTTACGGAAATTCCGACGAACTCCGACTGGGTGAATGGGTTTTGGCCGTTGGTAATCCTTTCAACCTGACTTCAACAGTTACAGCAGGTATCGTAAGTGCAAAGGCTCGGAATATTCAAATCATCAATGAAGATTATCCGGTAGAAAGTTTTATTCAAACCGATGCTGCAGTAAACCCCGGAAACAGTGGCGGGGCAATGGTAAATACCAATGGCGAACTGGTGGGAATTAACTCGGCCATAGCCAGCACAACGGGTTCTTATGCCGGTTATGCTTTTGCTATTCCTATTAACTTAGCTCGAAAAGTAGTGGACGATTTGCTCGAATTTGGTGAAGTTCAACGTGCTTTTATTGGCGTAAGCATAACCGATATTGACCAAAAGTTAGCCACCGAAAAGAAAATTAATGTGCAGAAAGGAGTGTATGTAAACGGGCTTACTTCGGGCGGAAGTGCGGCAAAAGCCGGAGTGAAAGAAGGAGATATTATCTATAAAATAAATGATGTGCCTATAAACTCTACTAGTGAATTGCAAGAGCAGGTTGCCCGTCATCGCCCCGGCGACAAGTTGGATGTGCATATTAAACGTGGCAATGAAGATGTAGTATATGCCATTGTTCTCAACAATAAAATGGGAAATACCGAACCTGTTTTGAAATCAAACTCAGAAGTTATAGAGGCCTTAGGTGCAAAATTTGAGCTTCCTTCCAATCAGGAAATGCAACGATTAGGCATAAAAAATGGTATAAAAGTGAAAGAGTTGGAAGGCGGGAAACTGCGTAGTGCAGGAATAAAAGAAGGCTTTATTATCACCAATATCGACCGGAAGTCAATCAACAATGTGGATGATATTGTAAATGCCTTAGATAAAAAACGTGGCGGAATTTTAATTGAAGGCTATTATCCAAATGGGGTAAGGTCGTACTACGGATTTGGTTTGTAAAAGAAGTAGGTTTAATGGTTAATAGAAAGCCGACTCAGCAATGGGTCGGCTTTTTTGTTTTAAGGCTTAATCAGCTATCACTCTTTAGTCTCTTTGCCCTTTCGCTTCCCAATTTCAAGTCGCCTTCAAAAACTGAACTAGGTTGAGACCGTTGCAAAATGCAATTGGCAATAACAGTATTGTAATTGGTAAAACAGTTAGGAAGCTGCTTTTTCCTGTTTAGTGATGATTGTTTTTAAGGGTTAATAATTGATTTAAGTTGTGGGGCTGTGGTAAAAACGAACATAGAAATGGGGGATAAGTTTGGTTCTCTGTTGGCTAAATGCCCCTTTTGTTGCGGCTTGACCCTCAATGCCAAGACTCTCGAAAAAATCCTGAAGCTCCACGCTCAGACTGCGTTTGGGTAAATTCGCAATAAAGCCAATAATGCATTCTATCCCAAGTTTCCTTTCCCGAGTGAAATCCGAAGATGAAAGTATCGCCACTTTCCTAAATTCAGGATCCTGTGTGACTAAATTCAAAAAATCCTTCAGTTCACAGATAATTCTTGAGTTTGCTTCGACCATTGAGTTTTGTGTTTGTAGTTATTCACAAAGAACCTCGTTTTTGGGGTTCGTAACTCAATGGTTTTTCAATCATTAATCCTTAACTAAACGACATTGGCCACAAGGGCCGCACCTACTCTTTTATTATCTTTATCATCTTCCGGTTATCGCCTGATGTAATCATAATGTTATACATGCCTTTGGTTAAGCCTTCGCCAAATTGTAGTTCGGGGGCTGTGGTGGTGGTGGTGTAAACCACACGACCAACCATATCGGTTACGCTAACCTTAGTTTCTTTACCTGCATTCGCAGTTGTTAGGGTAATGGTGTGCTTGAAGGGGTTTGGGTATGCAACTACGCCCTCGGTTTGGGTTTCGGCAGCATCATCTAATTTTAATTCCGGAGCAGTAAGCACAATATTGCAAGGATTGCCATAAGTGCCAAACATACCATTTAGCCCGGCTGCAACCTCTACAGAATAAGTACCCGGAGCATAGATTACTAAGCTGCCAAATTTAAAAAAAACGTTTGGAGTTGTATAGTATTCTACACCACTAAGGGCATTCGTAATTTTAAAACTGTAGGTATTGGCATACGCAACAGTGTTGGCATAAATTGATGCAGTCGCAGTTGAATTAACATTGCAATACGCAGTGCGGAGGCTGGTGGTGGATATAGCAGGAGTTGTTACATCGCAGGCCGTACCATAAGAGTTACTATAAATACCATTTATTTGTACATCTACATCTATAGAATAGATAGTGGAAAAGGCAAAGTTAGCCAGCTCGGTGAGTTTGAACGATGCCGTGGATTTGTCTATGGTTTGTACATTGGGTCCATTAGTTACTCTAAACCTGTATTGGGTAGCACCGGTTATGGGAGTGGCTAAGATGCTGGAGTTTATTAGCGGCAGGGTTACGTTGCAATAGGTGCTGCGTAAACTGGTGATGGGGGTTGGTGTAGATACATTGCACGCCGTGCCAAAAGCACCAAAACTGCCATTTATTTCTAACGCTACATCTACTGTGTAGGTAGTTGAATAGGCATAGGAAGCTAATTCCGTTAGTTTGAAAACTCCGGTTGGCTTATCAATGGTTTGCACATTTGCACCATTAGTAACTCTGAACCTGTATTGTGTGGCTGAGGCTACGGCATCGGCATAAATATTTGAACTAAGCAATGCTAAGGTTTGGTTGCAATAGGCGGTGCGTAATTTGGTGGTTGGTAAAGCAGGTGTAGTTACTGTGCAAGCAACACTGTAAAGACCGTAATCGCCACTGTTATTAAGCTCAACTGATACATCAATGGTATAGGTTGTGTTGTAAGCATAATTGGATAAATTGGTAAGTTTAAATGAGCGTGTAGTATTGGTATACGTTTGCACATTGGCTCCGTTTGTTGCCCTAAAGCGGTAGTGGGTGGCATTGGCAACGGCATTGCAAATAACTGCTGTGCTAAGCAGAGCCAAAGTAGTTCCGCATTGTGATGTTTGTACTTTGGTGGTGGGACAGCTTTCGTTTATTGTGCCGTTGCAGTTATCGTCCAAGGTGGTGCTGCATAGTTCGGTGGCTCCGGGGTACACATTGGAGTAGGAATCATTGCAATCGGTAGTATTTGTTACATAACCTATGGGTAGGGTGCAGGCTAACTGGGTTACATTAAGATTTCCATAACCATCGCCATCATTATCTTGATAATAGGTTTGGGTTTCTAAGGATATGGCATCGCAGTTGTCGTCAACACCATTGTGTCAAACTTCGGTGACGGTTGGTTTTATGGCATCATTGGCATCGTTGCAGTCGGTGCTATTAAAAATATTTCCGAATGGAATATAACAATTTGTGAACGAAGTTGAAGCATCACCATATCCATCACCATCAGCATCGGTGTAGGAGGTATATATTTCTAAGTAATCATCTATAAACGTATTGCAGTTATCGTCCACTCCATTGCATATTTCGCCAGCAGCAATGTTGGTTGTAAATACATTATCGTCGCAGTCAGAATAATTCTGCACACAGGTTGGACATTCTTCTTGCAAAACACCGGGTACCGAACTGTCGCCATACCCATCGCCATCCACATCTGGATGATAATACTGTGCATTAGCATTAAAGGTAAAGAGCAAAGCACTCACTAAAAATAGGGTGCTTATACATCGGGCAAGTAGCTTTGAATTCATTTGTAATATTGTTATATTTATTTTGGTAAAGAACAACTATAATTCAATTGATTATTAATAAATTAAAATAAATGCAATTGTTTGCTTAATTGTAATTATCCCCTAACTGCCATAGGGAATGCAGCATTTTGAATTGGTATGATGGTAGTACACAAAACCAATTTTTTATTTGGTTTTCAATTATTTTCTTAGCATTTTTGCTGGCCTAAACTCCAATCGCATGGATAATGGCTCTAGCACAGTCGTTAATTTACCGACTGACCAGCCCGGGCAGGGCAAACCAAAAACCCTAGAGGATTTAAAACAGGAAGTATATAGTTCCGTAATAAATCCTGATGAAATAAACATTAAGTTAAATGAGTTGGGTATTGATAGCCAGCCGCAAATGCGGTATCTGACAAGGCTGCTAAGCCCTCGCAACAAATTCATATTTATATGTGATAAGCTTAAAATAGATTTAGACATTGTGAAAGACCTCGTTGATTTAGAAGCCGGCCATTGCATAAATATAGTGAAAGAAATAATGACTTATTTCAGAGCCTATTGTTTTGATTGTGCTTATACTCGGGCTGAATATTGCGGATTTATTCGCGATGGCCTTGATAAGGAATATATACACTACCTGCCCATAAAACCCTTCCAAAAAAGTGCCAAAAAGGGATTGAGCCCTAAGGTGGCCAATAAGCGGAAGAGGTTAAAGAAAGGATAGGGAGAACGCCCCTAAAAACGCATACTTTTTTGTATGTGTTTGTATGCATTTTTTGATTATATGTTTGCAGCCTCAAATTATATCAAAATGAAAAAACCAAACCATCCACTGTGTTTACCGCAGCACCACAATTCAAATCTATTATTAACCCTTAAAAACAATCATCACTAAACAGGAAAAAGCAGCTTCCTAACGGAAATTACCGATTTCCTAATGGAAGTTGACGATTTCCTAATGGAAATTGCCGATTTCCTAATGGAAATTGACGATTTCCTAACGGAAGTTACCAATTTCCTAACGGAAGTTGACGATTTCCTAATGGAAGTTGACGATTTCCTAATGGAAATTGACAATTTACTAATGGAAGTTGACAATTTACTAACGGAGACCCAATTTCACATCAAAAAATTAAATAAAAATTAAAACAAAATGCGAAAAATTTATTCAACTGGGGTTTGTTACATAAACTGTGTCATTTTTATTTTTTGTTAGATTTCGTTTAGATTAAATCTTTCAGTAAAAATGATGTTTAATTGAATTGAAATTTGATTCCAATTTAAGATTGGT
>CANJNG010000087.1 GCA_947475205.1 Bacteroidota bacterium | reverse complement strand
AGCGTTGCCGCCCTTGATGAAGACCAGATTTTGAGACGATTTTGCTCTTGCAATAAAAGCACTTTTTTGTCCATTTGTGTTTTTTGTCGCAAAGCTAAGCCCACAAAGGAATACAGAGATTTTGACCTCCACTTTTGTCCATTAACCCTCCATTTCGACTTTCTTGCGATACGCCAGAAAAAAAAGATGAAGCATTTCTACTTTCTGATGATACGCCGTAAAGTAGAAATGAAGCATTTCTATTCGGAAGTGATACGCTAGAAAAAAAATATGAAGCATTTCTACTTTCTAATGATACGCTGGAAAGTAGAAATGGAGCATTTCTACTCGGAAGTGTTACGCTGGAAAGTAGAAATACTCCATTTCTACTTTGTAGCGATACACAAGAAAATAGAAATGGAGCATATCTAATACGAAAAAAGGCTTTTTGAAATGCTGATAAAAGTGAGTATAATCCCTCCCTAACTATTCCTTTCAATAGTATAATGCACCAATCCAATCAAAGATTGCTTCACCACACTATCCTCAAAAGAATCAAGCATAGCCAAAGCCTGATTCTTTATCTCGTGCATTTTTTCGGTAGAATAGGCTATTCCCCCTTTCGCTATAACAGTTTCAATCACTTCCTTCACCTTCGCATTATCTGTATTGTGATTCTTCACAATATTAATAATGTGTCGTTTTTCGCTGCTCGTGCTTTGCTTTAAAGCATAAATCAGCGGAAGCGTCATTTTCTTTTCCTTAATATCAATAGCAGTTGGTTTCCCTGTTTTATTGTGATTTTCGTAATCAAAAAGATCATCTTTAATTTGAAAAGCAATCCCGGCCAACTCACCAAACTTCCGCATCTTTTCCACAGTTTCAGGGTCCTGAGAAATAGAACAAGCCCCCGTAGCACAACACGATGCAATTAGCGTGGCAGTTTTCTGACGGATTATTCTAAAGTAGATTTCCTCGTCAATATCTAATTTACGGGCTTTCTCTATTTGAAGAAGCTCTCCTTCCGACATTTCACGCACCGAATTGCTCGTAATTTCCAACAAATGAAAATCCTTATGCTGAACCGATAGCAACAAACCTCTCGACAATAAATAATCACCAACCAAAACTGCAATTTTGTTTTTCCACAAGGCGTTTATGCTGAAAAAACCCCGACGCAGATTACTGTCGTCCACCACATCGTCGTGTACTAACGTGGCCGTATGCAAAAGCTCAATGAGAGTGGCTGCTCGGTAAGTGCTATCATTGAAACCTCCGCATATTTTAGCAGAAAGAAACACGAACATAGGCCGCATTTGCTTGCCTTTGCGTTTAACAATGTAATGCGTAATCGTGTCGAGCAGCGGCACCGAACTCTTCATCGAATCGCGAAACCGACGTTCAAATTCGTCCATCTCGGCACTAATCGGTGCTTTTATTTGGTCTATGGTTAGCAAGCGGACAAAGTTAGCGTGATTTGTCTTGGATTGAATTGTCTTAATATCTAAGTCTATCCCTTCATTATATTTCCTAGGGTATTTTCATATAGTTCCTTGTATTCGGCCAATGTACCCAGGCTTTTTCCATCCACCACCATTTCAGGCTTAGCGGTTACAACCCCTGCCCTGAAAGTTGTAACACTTTTCATAAGCATCATAGTGAAAAATGGAACAAGGTTTTCAGGTTTAACTGTTATCACAATTCGTCCCTGTCCTTCACCAAACAAAAAGGCATCTTTGCGTAATCCAGGCGTGGTCATAACTTCAAACCCTAAATTATTGGGTAATGCCGATTCCAAAAGCGTCATAAACAATCCCCCATCCGAGCAGTCGTGAGCCGATTGCACTAGGTTTTTATAAATTGCCGACGTTACTGCATCTTGGGCATCATGTTCATAATTAAGACTGAAATAAGGAGCAGGTGAATTTTTCACTTTGTGCCAACTATATAGATATTCCGAAGAAGATATATCGTCCTCTTGTTGTCCAATAACAAAAATCAAATCCCCTGCTTGTTTAAAATCAAGTGTTGTTTGAGTGGCCTTATCATCTAAGAGGCCAAGCATACCAATTGTTGGGGTTGGGAAGACTGGTCCTTCATAGGAGCTTTGATTATAGAAACTCACATTTCCTCCGGTTACGGGGGTTTCAAATTTTAAGCAAGCAGCACTCATGCCTTTTATAGCACCCACAAATTGCCAATACACTTCGGGGTTATAAGGATTTCCAAAGTTTAGACAATTGGTAACTGCCAACGGTATTCCGCCACTGCAAACAATGTTTCGAGCGGCTTCCGATACAGCAATGGCACAACCAATTTCAGGGTCAGCATTAACATATCGGCTATTGCAATCCACCGTTAAGGCTAAAGCCGAATCAGTACCTTTTATATTTACGATGGCAGCATCGCTGGGACGGTTTGTTGTCATATTCACCGTTCCCACCATACTATCGTATTGTTCGTAAACAAATCGTTTGCTGCATAAGTTTGGATGAGCGGCCAAAAACAAAGCAATCTCCCGAAGATTTTTAGGTTCAGGAATACTCTTAATGTTAAACTTCTTGCTTTCTGCATAATAGGCCGGTTCTTTATACTCACGTTTATAAACCGGAGCTCCTCCACCCAACACTAAATCATGAGCAGGAACGTCAGCAACAAGTTCTCCATTCATATAATAGACAAGGCGTTTGGTATCCGTAACCTCACCTATCACCGCACAATTCAAATCCCATTTATCAAAAATAGCTTCCACCACAGCCTCCTGACCTTTTTTCACCACAATCAACATCCGTTCCTGGCTTTCGGAAAGTAGAATTTCGAAGGGTTGCATATTGGCCTGGCGGGTTGGAACTTTATCCAACCAAATCACCATCCCGTGTTCGCCTTTGGCACTCATTTCAGAAGTAGAGCAGGTAATTCCGGCTGCACCCATATCCTGCATTCCCACTACTGCTCCCGATTTTATCACTTCAAGAGTAGCTTCGAGCAATAATTTTTCCTGAAATGGGTCGCCCACTTGCACTGCCGGAAGATCTTTAGCAGAATCCTCCGTAAGGTTTGCACTAGCAAATGTAGCACCATGTATTCCGTCTTTCCCTGTAGATGAACCTACAATATACACCGGATTGCCAACTCCATAAGAAGTAGCACTAATAGTTTCGCCGGTTTTTACAATCCCAACACTCATGGCATTCACAAGGGGATTCACATTAAAACAATCATCAAAAAACACTTCTCCTGCAACTGTTGGGATTCCAAAAGCATTGCCATAATCACCAATTCCTTTTACCACACCTTTCAATAACCATTGATTGCGTTCAGTGGTTGGATTTCCAAACCGAAGTGAATTTAATTGAGCAATAGGTCGAGCCCCCATCGTGAATATGTCACGGTTAATTCCACCAACACCTGTTGCTGCTCCCTGATAGGGTTCTAAAGCCGAAGGGTGATTATGACTTTCTATTTTAAATGCACAAGCCAACCCGTTTCCTATGTCCACCAATCCTGCATTTTCTTCTCCGGCTTCCACCAGTAATCGACTTCCCTTTTTAGGGAGGGTTTTCAACCAAGTGATGGAATTTTTATAGGAACAGTGTTCACTCCACATTACCGAGAAAATACTGAGTTCAGTAAAGTTTGATGTTCTTCCTAAAATCTCCTTTATTTTATCATATTCTTCGGGTAAAAGACCCAGTTTTTTAGCGGTTTCTACTGTGGTGAGTTGAGTGGATGCGGTGGCGGACATTGGGTTTGAATAGTTTAATTAGTCAAAAATTTGAATGATTTAAGGAGGATTTAGGTAAATGCATTAAATCCTGTAACATCCATTCCTGTAATTAATAAGTGAATGTCGTGTGTGCCTTCGTAAGTGATTACGCTTTCGAGGTTCATACTATGTCTCATTATTGGATATTCGCCTGTTATCCCCATTCCGCCCAACATTTGACGGGCTTCGCGGGCAATTTGAATAGCCATATTTACATTATTCCGCTTGGCCATAGATATTTGTGCCGGGGTGGCACGGTGTTCGTTTTTCAATACGCCCAATCTCCAAGCCAGCAGTTGTGCCTTCGTGATTTCTGTAATCATTTCAGCCAATTTCTTTTGTTGAAGTTGGAATCCTCCAATGGGGCGGCCAAACTGAATACGTTCCTGAGAGTAACGCAAAGCAGTGTCGTAACAATCCATTGCGGCCCCCATTGCTCCCCAGCTAATGCCATATCGGGCAGAGTTTAAGCAGCCTAATGGGCCTTTCAAGCCTTTTACATTGGGCAATAGATTTTCTTTGGGAACTTTTACGTTATCAAAAATCAACTCACCGGTAGCCGAAGCCCGTAAACTCCATTTGCCGTGCGTTTCGGGTGTAGTAAACCCTTCCATGCCGCGTTCAACAATTATTCCCCGAATATCTCCTTCATCATTCTTTGCCCAAACAACAGCAACCTGTGCAAACGGGGCATTTGAAATCCACATTTTAGCACCGTTAAGTAAATAGTGATCGCCTTTATCTTTAATAGTGGTCAGCATTCCGGACGGATTCGAACCGTGATCGGGTTCGGTAAGTCCAAAACAGCCCATCCATTCGCCGGTGGCTAATTTGGGAAGATACTTGCGTCTTTGTTCTTCATTTCCGTAAGTAAAGATTGGATACATCACCAATGAACTTTGCACCGAAGCGGTGGAACGAATGCCACTATCTCCTCTTTCAAGTTCTTGCATAATTAAGCCATACGAGATTTGATCGAGGCCCGCCCCGCCATATTCTACCGGAATATAAGGTCCAAAAGCACCAACCTCGCCCAAACCTTTAATGAGTTGCTTGGGGAATTCGGCACGCTGAGCATAATCTTCAATTATGGGTGATACTTCTTTTTTTACCCAGGCACGGGTAGTATCGCGTATTAGTTTTTGTTCATCAGTAAGTAGATCGTCAACTTGGTAATAGTCGGGAGCAATAAAGCGGTCAGTAGCCATTTATGTTAAAAATTGTGGCGGCAAAGGTATAGTTGAATGATAGTTTTTACAAGGAAATGAAGTGGGAAGATTGGATAAGTTTTCCCTGAGTTATTAAATATGTTAGGGTTCCATTGTTTGAAAGCATAGCTATAATGTTCTGTAAATCTAATTTCCCAACATAAGCATTTCTCAAAAAAAAAAAGCCTTAGTAATATTTAAAGATTATTTTCGCTGCCAATTTCCAAGCAATGAGCAAATTCTTAAAACCTTTTCTATTTATCAGTTGTATTGTATCGACTCTCGTTTTTTCTACAGGATGTAAAAAGTGTATTATTTGCACCGTTAAAGATTTGAATTCAGGCAAAGTTTTGTACATTTCTCCAGAAAAATGTGGTTCTGAATCTGATTTTTCAACGTTGAAAGACAGCGTAGATAAAGCCTACTATTGTTGGGGTTGTGCTATTTATGACTCTTTAGCCTACGACACTATTGCAGGACTAACTGATGCATTAAGATTAGACTCTGCTTACATTATGTCCTTAGATTCTTTCAAAGTTGAATTTGCAATTGATACACTTGATAGTATTAAGTGTGGCTCAGTTGCTAAATTAGTAAAACTTAAAAATCATACCACTAATTTAGTTCGTGTATTTTTAATCGACCATCCCAGTGCTCATCTTCGTTGCTTTAGCGATGGTTTCCCTGTAAAAACAGAATGTGATTAAAATTGGCAAAGTTTTTGAAATTAGGCCAAAATCAAATTTTACCTTAAATGAAAAAGTCTCAATCAGTATTATTTTTCCTATTATCTGTTTCAATAGTAGTTGGAACAATCTCGTTGATTTCGTGCCAAAAATGCAAGACCTGCAAATACAAATCGGTGGGGAGTGGGCCAAACCCCGAAACGCAATATTGCGACGATGAATTAACCCAACGCGAACAGGATTCAACTTACACTTGCTCTTAATCTATGAAAACTAAAAAAATAGTACGATTTGCTTTATTGCTTACCTCTGTTTTAGCTTTGGGGCTAAGCAGTTGTAAGAAATGTAAAACCTGTAATTATACGAACTCAAACGGTAACAAAGGCCCATCTTTTGAGGTATGTGGTGATGAAGTTGAAAATCTAGAATCACAAAGCGATGCTTCAAAGTATATTTGTGTAGAAGCATAGGAGAAATCTAAAATTCGAGTTCTTATGTGCTTGAATAGTTTCAGCTTGCGGTAAGTGGATTTTATTTTGAATCCCCAACTTAAGCCTCACTTTGTAAGTGCTTGTGAGTGATTATTGCTCATAAGTTTTTTATTCAAAAATTCATTAATTTTCATATACAAAAAAAACTATTTTTGCGGCCTTAAAATTCAAAGATGTCGAAAGAACAAGAAAAGAAAGACGATAACTTTATGCTTGATGCAGAAGTAGCTTATACCAAGGCCGAGCATTGGATAGAAGAAAACAAAAAAGTAATTACTATTGGGGTTTCCACAGTGCTAATTGTAGTGCTTGGATATTTTGGTTGGACTAAATGGTATATAGCTGGGCAGGAAAAGGAAGCTGCCGGACAAATGTTTATGGCGGAAACCTATTTCGAAAAAGATTCTTTCAATCTTGCTTTAAACGGCGATGCAAACTATCCCGGGTTTAACACCATTATTGAAGATTACCCCTACACCAAACAAGCCAATTTAGCTCATTACTATGCTGGAGTTGCCCAATTAAACCTTGGACTTTGGGATGAAGCAATAGAAAGCCTTGAATCTTTTGATTCTGATGACCAAATGGTTGCCCCTGTTGCTAAAGGCGGTATTGGCGATGCTTATGTAGAAAAAGGTGAAACCGAAAAAGGTATCAAATATTTTATGGAAGCAGCAGAATTGGGCAGCAATAAATTTATCACGCCAGTATATTTAATGAAAGCCGGTCTTGCTTACGAAGATTTAGGCAAATGGGACGAAGCTGTGAAAATTTACGACCGTATTAAAAAAGAATATTCGGAAAGTGCCGAAGCTCGCGATATTGAAAAATATATTGCTAGAGCAAAGAACCAAACAAACGGTTAATTCTATTGTAAGAAATATGAAAGCGGTCAGAATTGGGTAAAACTAATTCTGACCGCTTTTTTATTCCTTTAATTATATATCAATCGATAATTGCCTCTCCAATAATGTAAAGGTCATTCGGTGATGCACACAGGAGCCAAATTCTGAAATACCCTTTCGGTGAACCTTTGTTGGGTAACCCTTGTTTTTATCCCAAGCATAATGCGGGAAATCGGAATGCAAGCCTTGCATTAACTCATCCCGATATGTTTTGGCTAGCACGGAAGCTGCTGCGATGCTCAAATATATTCCATCACCTCTAATTATGCAGCTATGCGGTATAGTTTCATACTTCGTAAATCTATTTCCGTCCACAATTATATGTGCAATATTGGATGGCAATTGAGCCAACGCTCGGTGCATTGCCAAAAATGATGCGTTCAGAATATTTATTTGGTCTATTTCCTGTGGCGAACACACTCCGATAGCCCAATTCAGAGCTTTCTGCTTAATGATTGGAACTAATTTCTCCCGTTGCAGTTCAGTGAGTTTTTTGCTGTCGTCTAAGCCGGGAATCTTTATTCTATGGGGAAGAATTACAGCCGCAGCCACCACAGGCCCAGCCAAGCACCCTCGTCCGGCTTCATCACATCCGGCTTCTGGGAACAGTGTGGTGTGATAGGGTTTAAGCAATGGCTATAATTGTGTGCAAATTAATATCAATTTCAGAACATCACCTTAGATTTGAAAACCTAAATTTCTTTCCTATTCATTAACATTACCTTTGTCCAATGTTTAATAAAAACTTTTTAGTTGTTTGCCTGTGTATTTTCAGTTTGAAGCTTAATGCTCAAATACCCAATGGATATTACAACTCAACCAACGGATTATCTGGGGTAGCCTTGCAGCAAGCCTTGCATGATATAATTGACAACCATACGGTAATCAGTTATGGCAATCTATACAACGCTTTTGGCTCAACCGATCAAAAGACGAATGGGAAAGTTTGGGATATATATTCAGATCTTCCCGGAGGTACACCACCTTATGAATACAGCAATACATCTGCAGACCAATGCGGCAATTACGATTCGGAAGCAGATTGCTACAATCGCGAACACAGCTGGCCCAATAGCTGGTTTAGCGGTCTTTCCAATATACCAACTTATTCAGATTTATTTCACCTCTATCCGACCGATGGCTATGTGAATAATCGCCGTGCCAATAATCCGTATGGGGAAGTGACTTCTGCTACCTGGACATCGGAAAATGGCAGCAAAGTGGGGAGCAATACCACCACAGGATATAGCGGAACAGTGTTTGAACCCATTGATGAGTATAAAGGCGACCTTGCTCGGGGATATTTTTATCTCACTACCCGCTATAAAGGGGAAGACAGCAATTGGGACGTCAGCGAAATGACCAACAAAGCAACCCTTTTGCCTTGGGCAGTTTGCTTGTTGCTCGACTGGCATCATCAGGATTCAGTTAGTACAAAAGAAACCAATCGAAATAATTCAATTTACCAATTACAGAATAACCGGAACCCTTTTATTGACCATCCCGAGTGGGCTGATTCTATTTTTAGCTGTACTTTGAACCCAACAGGAGTTGAGGAAAGAAGGGCAATGAATAAATTGAGTGTATATCCGAATCCGGCTAATGATGCGGTTAATGTTTCAGGATTTAATTCAGGTGATAACATTCAGCTTTGCAATTTCACAGGACAAGTCCTAAGCAATTTTTCGCATACAAGAAATTCACTTTCTATTTCGGTTGAGAATCTTCCTTCGGGGATATACTGGTTGAAAGGAAACAAGGAAGGGGTAAAATTTATAGTAAGCCGCTAGGACCACTTTTCCACGCTACCCTATAAATTGTTTGCACCTTTGCTTTTTGCAAATCTGTCTAAATATAGATACACTTGAAAAAAACATCTTCAAACACCGCTCCCATAGGTATATTTGATTCGGGGATAGGCGGCCTAACCGTTGCCAATGCTATATGCAAACTGCTTCCTGCCGAAAACATTGTTTACTTCGGCGATACAGCCCATTTACCTTATGGCGATAAATCTCCAGAAAGCATACGACATTATGCTGCAAAAATTACGCATTACCTCACAGAACAAGGCTGCAAAGCGATAGTTATAGCTTGCAATACGGCTTCGGCCTTGGCCTTAGAAACAGTTAGGGACAATGCAGGAACAAAAATCCCAGTGATTAACGTTGTGGACCCGGCGGTTGATTATTTAGCTCAGCATTTTAAAGGAAAGAAAGTGGGAGTGATTGGCACTAAAGGAACAGTCAATTCACGGATTTATGTAAAGAAAATCAATAAAGTGGAGAAGAGTATTGATGTGGCTCAATTAGCTACTCCATTGTTGGCCTCAATGATTGAAGAAGGGTTTTTCAATAACAAAATAAGCAAAACCATTATTAATTCGTATCTCGAAAAGAAACCGCTTGCAGGGATTGAAGCCTTGGTTTTGGGCTGCACCCATTATCCGCTAATCAAACCCGAAATTGAAAGTTTCTACAAAAAGAAAATAACCATTTTAGATACGTCCGAAATAGTGGCTAAAGCTGTGGCTGATGTATTAACCAAATCTGAATTGTTGAACCAAACCGATAAGTCTGGCGAAAGACAATTCTGCGTATCGGATTATACAAAAGGATTTGAGGAAAGTGCCCGTTACTTTTTTGATGATAAAATCAAGCTGAAGGAAGTGAGGTTGTGGAAGGAATGAAATTCCTTTTTACCCTGGAATTAAGCTTTCCACCTTACCCCAGTTTACAATGAACCAAAAAGCTTTTACATAATCAGCACGAAGGTTTTGATATTTAAGATAATAAGCGTGCTCCCAAACATCGAGGCACAAAATCGGAACACCTTTCACTTCGGCCAAATCCATTAAGGGATTATCTTGATTGGGAGTAGAAGAAACAACTAATTTCCCGTCTTTTACAATTGCCCAAGCCCATCCGCTGCCAAAACGCTGCATAGCGGCTTTAGTAAACTCTTCTTTAAATTTATCGAAACTACCAAAGCTACTATTCACTAAAGCAGAGAACTTATTGCCTGGCAGTTGGTTTTGAGCCGGCGATAGTAGTTCCCAAAACAGGCTATGGTTATAGTGTCCGCCACCGTTATTGCGAATAGCCGGAGGCAGTTTTGAAATGATGCCTAAAAGTTCTTCCAAGGACTTTCCTGGAGCTAACGCATTGTCGGCAATGGCTTTGTTGAGATTATCCACATAAGCTTTATGATGTTTCCCATGATGAATTTCCATGGTTAGCTTATCAATAAATGGCTCTAAAGCACCGCTGGCAAAGGGTAAACTTGGAAATGTGAAGGGCGGCGAAATAAGGTTGGCCGCAAATAAATTAGATTTTGAAGCTAAAGCAAGTCCGGCAGATGCAAGGGCTGCGTTTTTCAAGAAATCGCGACGTTCGTTCATGATAATTTTTCACAAAGCTAACAGGTTTGTGAATTCAACCCTATTAATGAAGTATGAAAGTATTTTAATTCTTTATACCCTTCAGCTCCTTTCGTTGCCCACCCACTTCTACACTTATGTGGTACATCCCTTTTGAAAGTCCGTTACCCATTGTAATTTCAAATGCGGTGGTGGTGGTCTCATACACCACTTTACCTAGCATATCCATCATTCGGATATTGACATCATGGCCTGTGGCATTATGAGAAAGGGTGATGGTATTGCTGAATGGGTTAGGGTAAGCGTTCACAACCCAGTCTTGAATTATGTCCAATTCACTTTTTGCTTCCTCCATTTTTGCTATAGGCGTTGTAATAGTACACGGACTTCCATAGGCTCCAAACACACCATTTACTTCCGTTGCTACCTCCACTGTATAGGTGGTGCTCACTAAATATATAGGCAAGAAAGTCATTCTAAACCACGAATTAGCGGTTTGATAAAACTGAACATTAGCACCATTGGTCACTTTAAAAATATAGTTTGTGGCTGTTGGCACAATCACGGCATAAATTGTGGTGTTCATTGTCGGAAGCACTATTCCGCAAACATCATCACGCAAACGAGTGAGGGGGGCGTTAGGGGTTGTTATGTTGCAGGCCGTTCCATAGGCACTAAATACTCCATTTACTTGGGTTGCTACATCTACGGTATACGTGCTACTGAAAGCGTAGGTAATATTGGTCATTTTAAAATAGCTGTTTGGCGTATCGTAAATTTGCACAACCCCTCCATTCGACACCCTAAACCTATATAGGGTTGCTCCAGCCACTGCATCGGCATAAATAGTAGTGCTTGTTGCAGGCAAGGTAGTTCCGCAAATAGATGCACGAATCTTGGTGGTGGGAATAAGCGTGAGTCCGCTGAAATCGCCAAAAGAACTTACCGTTGCATTCAGGGTTTTAAGAGGCGAATTTACCGCACCAAACTCTGTCCAAACTGAACCGTTCCATTGGGCAGTGGCCATGTTTGATTGTGTGCCAACTATATCACCTTCGGTGTAGGTTGCGGTTACATCGGCACTAAAGCCCGACAATCCGCTTTGCGAAACAGTCCAGTATCGATTTAAATAATTGGTGGTATTGGAGTTGTTGGGATGTTTAACACCCTTCATCCCCACACTCACATTAGCTTCTTCTGACGCATTGCCCAAAATCAAACTAACCTGAATAGGTGCGTATTTGGGGCTGCCTGTAGTGTCGCCAAGTGGAAAGAAAATATTAAGAGGGGAGGAGTCTATCCCTTTCTTAACCCTTGCAGACGCTGTACTTGGTATAATACATCGCGAATCGGCAAACGAAGAGCTTGTAATCAAATCGCCCCATCTATCAAAAATAAGCGAAGAGTTGTCCACATAATACCGCCCGTCAAGCTTCATTTCCCCCTTTACTTTTGTATCTATAGTCTGTGTAACCCCTTGCAATCCTGTTTTTGAATCAATAGTTATTTTGTTGAATTCCGTGATACTGCTTCCTCCAATGGTTTGGGGAGCAGCCCCTTTAAACATAACCTTTCCGGTGTCGGTGGCCGAAAAGCCATTGCCATTGTTCACCCAATTGCCCGAAAGTGCTAGTGTTCCATTATTCTGAATTGCACTTCCGGCTTCCAAGGTTATGTTACCAGGAACGCTTAATTGGGCATTGCCTTTAATGCTAATGACGCAGTTGCCCATGACTCTTATGTTTTGTGCGGAGGTCTTAGCTACGAAAAGCCAAGCGAGCTGCAAGATGAGCAGTGAATAGATAGGTTTCATTTCTAAAAGTTTCTGTTAATCAAAAAATGCCTAATCCTTCTTAGCTGATGCCGTTCCGTCAATCGCTGTTAGTTTCTCCAATCTCACTAACCTTTCGGTAAGTTGTTCTATTACATTGGAAGATGCTTGAGTGCTACTTACTAATTTCTCCAAGGCTTCAATCTTTATGGCTTGAATAGTTATGAGGTCTTGTTGTTGTTGGATTGTAGCTTTCATGTCAGCAGTTCGTTTTTCCAATCCCTGAATACCGAGCATATTCACACCCGAAATATCGGAAGAGGTGATGGTGGTATCGCTACCAATGCCACCTAATTTAAACTGTGCATAAAAATCTTGTGCCATTGGACCAATGTGGTGAACAGATTTATCTTGAGCCTTATAATTCCATTCTGTTACGGCCAATGCTTTTATTTTCAAAAGAGCTTCTTCTGCATCCAGATTTATGAAGTTTTCTTTTTTTCGTTTATCAGAACAAGCCGCCCAACAACCAGCCCCAGCTGGCAGAACGGCAGATGGTCCAGTAGTTGTATTGGCCGACGTAAACAATTGATAGCCGCCTGCAAAGCGAGAACTGAATTGATTTACGGCTGATGAAGTTAGTACACCTAAGGTATTGTAGGTAGATTTATCTCCAATTACAAAAGACCCATCCATCCCATTAGTGGAAGCATAAAGCCCCATTGCGGTCGTGAAATCACCACTGGCGGTAGTGTTGCTTCCTGTAGTAGTTGAATAGCTGCCACTAGCGGCGGTATACGTACCCATCGCAATTGAATTAAGTCCAGAAGCTGTGCTACCCGAGCCTATAGCAGTAGAGTTTTGACCACTGGCAATGGAATTTATACCCATTGCGGTTGAGATATCTCCCTGTGCTTGTGTGCTATTACCCATTGCGATAGAATATTGCCCAGTAGCGGTGCCTCCACATATTGCTGTAGCAAATTTGTTTGAAGCGGTTCCTCCACCAATTGAAATGGAAGACTCGCCGCTTGCAACAGCGTATTTTCCAATTGCCGTTGAATACAGTCCACTTGCCACTGTACCTTCACCCATTGCCGTGGCCGAAGTGCCACTGGCATTGGTGCCATTACCCATTGCCGTTGAATTTGCTGCTGAAGCATTCGTTGCAGATCCTAAGGCAACTGAAGATAGTCCGCTGGCCACAGTTCCGGCATCAACTGCAAAAGACCCAAAGCCAATATTAGCATCATCCCATTGGGTGCCATTAACAAACCCTGCCCTGAACGCAGCTTTGGCCGGATACCATATCATTCGTGTACCTGGACCGTTGGTTAATAATTGTGCAGATGTTCCTCCTTCTTGCACTCCCAATGCGAGAATTCCGCCATCGAGATCTACACCATTACCTACCGTAAGTTTAAATTCGGGAGCAGAATTGCTAATGCCTACTTCGCCTGCAACCATTACCCGCATCTTTTCAGTGTTGTCGGTTCTTATTTCCCAGTCGGCAGGGTTTAGGGTTCCAATGAAATCTACACCAGGGTTGATGGTGTTTCCAGCCAAGGTCCAGTGATTGCCACCATCTGTTCCATCGGCACCGGCAGGGCCTGTTGGGCCGGTTTGGCCATCGGCACCTGAAGGGCCTGTTTGCCCATCGGCACCTGTTGGACCGGTTTCTCCTGTAGCACCTGATGGCCCGGTTTGTCCATCTGCCCCTGTTGGCCCTGTAAATCCGGTTACCCCGGTTGTACCTGTTAGCCCTGTTGCTCCTGTTGCTCCCGTTACTCCATTTACACAGGGTACGCAAACACCTGTTGGACCTGTTGGACCTACTGCACCACCGCCGGCTACATATATTACATCTCCATATTGATCTACACTCAATACTCCAAGGCCTGGATTAGGTGTAAGAGGCGAGATTTTTGTGAGCTGCCGAAACCTCAAACCACTCTTGTTTGCTGTTGCTGCATTTATCTCCAATTTGTTTTGAGGGCCACCCGACGGACCCGTCACACCCGATAGACCAATACCTACCTTTACGTTATTATCCCCTAAAATCATAGCATTATCCCAGGTTGTGATAGCGTTGGCTCCAATAGCTGCTGCATTTTTTAATGCTCCGCTGCTTACGTTGGCATTATAACCAATTGCAGTATTTCCGCTTCCTATAGTGTTGCCGAAGAGCGCCCGCCATCCATAAGCGGTGTTATTGCTTGCGTCTGTAACTACACTACTGGTGCTGTTGTTTGCATACAAAGCCTGATAACCCGCAGCAGTATTGGAATTTCCTTTGGTATTGAGATACAAAGCCTCACCGCCTGTAGCGGTGTTTTGGTATCCGTCTAAATTTGCCCGCATGGCATAGTATCCACTGGCAGTGTTTTGGGTTCCTGTAGAGTTAAAATATAGCACATCGCGACCAACAGCCACGTTTTTATCGCCGGTAGAGCCTACAGACCCTCTGAGCGAACTATAACCTATGGCCGTGTTTCTGTTGTCGAGATTAGGGGCTACCATTACTACATTATACATAGACTGATAACCAATGGCGACGCCGCTTCTTCCTTTTACATTGCTGTAAAGTGCCTGCCGGCCAATGGCGGTGTTATAGCTTCCGGTATCATTCAAGGCAAGTGTTTGGTATCCTACAGCGGTATTATCTATTCCTGTTTTGTTTTTAAATAGTGCCTGAACGCCCATTCCTGTGTTAGAGGTTCCACTTGTGTTAAATTTAAGTACTTGGTAGCCGACGGCGGTATTGTTATTGCCTGTGGAACCAGTTGCCCCAGTAAGGGATTCATATCCAACAGAGGTGTTTGAATTTGATGATGCTATAACCACATTTTGTTGAGAGTAGGCTCCAACAGCTACACTGAAATTACCAGCCACATTGTTATAAAGTGCATTATAGCCCATAACCGTATTAAAACTTCCGGAATCATTTTTAAAAAGAGCTTGATTTCCACTTACCGTGTTATAATTTCCTTTAGAATTTGATGCCAAAGCTTGCATTCCTGTCGCTGTGTTTCCTGCTCCTGTTTTATTATTCAGCATAGTACTTACTCCTAAGGCGGTGTTAGATGCACCTGTGCTATTCAATTGCAAGGTATTTCTACCAATAGCAGTGTTGAAGTTTCCCGAAGCTCCGGTTGCACCCATCAGGGAATTGTAACCCACAGCGGTGTTGAAGTTATCGGTGGGAATTACGATATTTTCTTGTGAATGAGTCCCTAAAGCTACACCATTACCTGCTGTTACATTATTCATAAGAGCGTTGCGACCCATAGCTATGTTATTGCTTCCGGTTGTGTTAAGCAAGAGGGCTTGGGTTCCAACGGCGGAATTAAACCCCCCAGTGGTATTCAATGTAAGTGAACTTTCCCCTATAGCTGTATTATTGTTTCCGCCAGTATTTGCACCAAGTGAGTTTATCCCTAAAGCCGTATTCGAATTTCCACCAGTATTTGCACCAAGCGAATTCACCCCTACAGCAGTATTCGAGCTTCCGGTGGAAATTGATGCAAGGGTGCTCCTACCAACGGCAGTATTGCTATTTCCTGTAGCTCCAGTAGCCCCAACAAGCGAGTTGGTACCAATTGAAGTATTGAGGTTGTCGCCTGCAATCACAATATTTGTTTGTGAATTTCGGCCAATTGCCACAGCATTGCCACCTGAAACATTATTTAAAAGTGCATCACGGCCTAGGGCTGTATTAAAGCTTCCAGTTTGATTAAGCATGAGTGCCTGATTGCCGATAGCAGTATTGTTACTGCCTGTATTTGTAAAAAGTGCCTCATATCCTACCGCTGTATTACCTACCCCGGCTACGTTACTCACAAGAGCCTGCTGGCCAATTGCAGTATT
>CANJNG010000086.1 GCA_947475205.1 Bacteroidota bacterium | reverse complement strand
ATTCAATTAAACATCATTTTTACTGAAAGATTTAATCTAAACGAAATCTAACAAAAAATAAAAATGACACAGTTTATGTAACAAACCCAAAACATATTTCGTTTTCACGAAATAAGTTTCATTTCTCCGAAAACATTTTTTGTTTTCATGAAAAGAAGTTTCGTTTTCGAGGAAAAGAGTTTCGTTTCCCCTAGAAAAATATTCGTTTTTCGCACTATTTAGCCTGGGAATATAAAATTAAATAAATAGAAGACAAACCTTTTCTTATTGATTTCCAGAATATTAAATATATTAATGAGATTTATTTTCAATTTCACACAATAATTATTGAGTAGAAACGTATCTCTCTATATAAAAACGCAAACTATGGTCAAACCTTACTTACCCTCAAACTGAGGCGAATCGTCCGGAGATATTTCCGGTTACCTTAAAAAATTCATCATTATGAAAAAGGTATTGTTAGATTTCAAATCATTCACCGTGTCGAAAAAGATTGCCTTTGGCGGTGGAGTAGTTACAGGCTTAACAGGCAATGCAAACGTTCCGACGCCGGACCCGTCTATTACAGATTTGGGCGATTTAAACACACAGTTAAAAGCAAAGTATGAGGCTGCTTTATCGAAAAACAGTGTGGCTATAGCCGAACGAAACGAAGTAGAGAAAAAGTGGATTCAGGTTTATGAGCTTTCGGCCAACAACGTTACAAGCGTTTGTAAAGGTGACAAGGCAAAAATCGAAAGCACCAATTTTCATTGCTCGAAAGACAGAGGAAGTTCACCCACCGAGATTGAAGCTCCAGTTTACACTACTTCTAATGTAAATATTCAGGACGCTTTGAAAGGGAAAGTAAACCGCCCGGCGGGAGCTAAGTTTTTTGAGGTGGAGTGCTGGCCTACGGAAAGCCCTGCCACAACAAATGCTAATGAGGCAGTGGAACATGTCGATAAAACTGTAGTGAGTTCAGCCACTCAAAATTTCATCATCCCAAATTTGAAGTCGATGCTGAAATATTCTTCAAGAGCAAGGGCTATTGGAACAAATGGAGTAAAGAGTCCTTGGAGTAGCATTTCAGTGTGTATTTGTAATTAGTTTGTTTGTTTGGGTAAAAGAGCCGAATCCGGAAGGGTTTGGCTCTTTTATTTAAACCTCCTTCTTAATAAATGCCAGTATGCAAGTTCCTAAATGTTAACATTCAGTTAATCTAAATCACTTACATTTGCCAAAAAAATCAAATCTAACTCACTTAGATAGTAAAAATGGAAGGAAGCTACTTTAATCTAATCTCTCAAACTGTTGAATTCCCCCAAGAGGGCTTTGAAGTAATTGAAGATGAATTGCACTTTAATGGCATTAATCTGATGGATATTATTGAGCAATATGGAACTCCCCTTAAGATTTCATACTTGCCTAAGATTGGTCAGCAGATAACCAAAGCCAAGCGTATGTTTAATGTTGCTTTTGCGAAAACCGACTATAAAGGAACATACACGTACTGCTATTGTACAAAGAGCAGTCATTTCTCTTTTGTTTTGGAAGAAGTTTTGGCTAATGGAGCCCAATTAGAAACCTCATCAGCTTATGATATTCAGATAATTCGGGCATTGGCCGAGGATGGTAAAATAGCTAAAAACCTAACTATTGTTTGCAATGGGTTTAAGCGGGATGTATATCAGGAATACTTATGTGAGTTGATAAATGATGGATTTGAGAACGTTATTCCCGTATTAGATAACATGAACGAACTCAATTACTATGAGAAATTCCTTACCAAGAAAACGAAGTTGGGAATCAGAATTGCTTCGGAAGAAGAACCAAAGTTTGAGTTTTACACCTCCCGACTTGGTATCCGTTACGATGCAATAGTAGATTTCTACAAGAATCAGATACTTAATAATCCTAAGTTTGAATTAAAGATGTTGCACTTCTTTATCAATACTGGGATTAAAGACAGCATATACTATTGGAGTGAATTGAATAAATGCTTGAAAGTATATTGCGATTTAAAGAAAATATGTCCTGAGTTAGATAGTTTAAACATCGGAGGCGGTATGCCAATTAAGACTTCGTTAAACTTTGAATACGATTATGAGTACATGATTGAAGCCATTGTAGAGAAAATAAAACACCTGTGTGAAGAGAATGACGTCCCTGAACCAAACCTATTTACTGAGTTTGGTTCCTATACAGTTGGTGAAAGCGGAGCAACTCTTTATTCTGTTCTCGACCAAAAGCAGCAAAACGATAGTGAACTTTGGAGTATGATTGACAGTTCCTTTATTACCACTTTGCCTGACACTTGGGGTATTTCACAACGTTTTATTTTACTGGCAATAAATAATTGGGACAAGGAATACCAACGGGTACAGTTAGGTGGTATTACCTGCGATAGTATGGATTACTATAACTCCGAAGCTCATCTAAATCAGGTATTTTTACCTAAACCCGATGGTAGTTCACCCCAATATCTTGGCTTTTTTCATACCGGAGCTTATCAAGAGAGTTTGGGTGGATACGGCGGGATTCAGCATTGCTTGGTTCCAGCTCCAAAACATGTTCTGATTGACTTGGATGAGAGTGATGAAGTGGTAACCCGCTTATTTGCTAAGGAACAAAGTTTTAAAAGTATGTTGAAGATATTGGGCTACTAGAACTACTCGTTTAGAAGGTATTTCCTCATGTAAGGTTTCAAGCCATATCCATTATCTTTGCACACTATGCAAATGATGGATACTACAGTTTACCAACCCAAAAACAAGCTACGAATAGTTACTGCTGCATCGCTTTTCGATGGGCACGATGCTGCTATAAACATTATGCGGCGAATTATCCAAAGCAGCGGTGCGGAGGTAATTCATTTGGGGCACGACCGCAGCGTAAAAGAAATTGTAGATTGTGCTATTCAGGAAGATGTGCAGGGAATAGCCATCACCAGCTACCAGGGTGGGCATGTTGAGTTCTTTAAGTACATGTATGATTTACTTAAGGAACGAGGAGCCGGGCATATTCAGATTTTTGGCGGTGGTGGTGGAACTATTCTTCCTACTGAAATTGAAGAATTAGAAAAATACGGAATTGCCCGTATTTATTCCCCCGACGATGGCCGCTCTATGGGATTGCAGGGGATGATAAATGACCTGTTAAGCAAATGCGATTTCCCCACTGGCTTTAATCTCAATGGTGAAGTCAAACATTTAAAAAATAGAGAGTTCAAAGCTATTGCACGGCTTATTTCTGCTGCTGAAAATAATCATGAGGAGTTCGAAAAGCAAGTGGAGGAGTTGCGAAAATCGGCTCTCCCCCTTTCAAAGGGGGAGTTGGAGGGGGTGGTATTAGGAATTACCGGTACGGGCGGTGCAGGAAAGTCTTCCTTGGTTGATGAATTGGTTCGTCGGTTTCTGTTAGATTTTGAAGATAAAACTATAGCCATTATTTCTGTTGATCCCTCTAAACGCAAGACAGGCGGGGCATTGCTGGGCGATAGAATCCGAATGAATGCAATCAATAACGATAGAGTGTATATGCGTTCATTGGCTACTCGTCAGAGTAATTTAGCCTTGTCCAAGTACGTTAAAGACGCTGTGGATGTGGTGAAAGCTGCCGGCTTTGATTTGATAATATTGGAAACATCGGGCATTGGTCAAAGCGATACTGAAATTATTGAACATAGCGATGTTTCCTTATATGTAATGACTCCTGAATATGGAGCCGCTACCCAGTTGGAGAAAATTGATATGCTTGATTTTGCCGACATCATAGCTCTCAATAAATTTGATAAGCGTGGAGCCTTGGATGCCATTCGTGATGTGAAGAAACAATTCAAGCGTAATCATCAATTATGGGAAACGCCTGATGAAAACCTACCTGTCTTTGGCACTATCGCTTCGCAATTTAACGACCCGGGGATGAATCGGCTATATAATTCAGTAATGAACAAAGTAGCCGAAAAAACAGGCATCAAATACACATCTTCATTTGTAAGTTCACACGAGGAATCCGAAAAAATATTCATCATTCCCCCAAACAGAACCCGTTACCTGAGTGAGATTTCGGAGAATAACCGGAATTATGATGTTTGGGTAAATGAACAAGCCATTGTAGCTGATAAACTTCAATCGCTGAAAAATACGATTTCAATTTTAGAGGAAGCGGGTATTAGCTCTACCCCTTATCAAGGGGGAGTTGGAGGGGGTTTTTCTGTAAATTCCGATGAAAATGAAATTCCACATTCAGGAAGACGTTCTCATGGAATAATGAATCACCCTGATTTAAAATCTTTCAGAAAAGAACTTCGCAACAATTCAACACCAGCCGAAGCTAAACTTTGGTCATTAATTAATAACCGACAATTATTAGGTAGAAAATTCAGAAGACAACATTCGGTTGGCCCGTTTATTCTTGATTTTTATTGTCCCGAAGAAAAACTTGCTATTGAAGTTGATGGCAATGTACATTTTAACATTACGAATGAGGAGTATGATTTAGAGCGAACCCAGTTTTTAAATGTGTATGGAGTAAATGTTGTTAGATTTGAAAATACAGAAGTTTTTGAAAATACAGATTTTGTTTTAGCAGCAATAAAACAACAGTTTGGTTGGGGAATTAATGCAAATACCAATACCCCCCTAGCCCCCCCTTTCAAAGGGGGGGAGCCGATACCAGTTCTCGAACAACACTTTAGACAACTATTTAAAGATTTAGTACCCAAAAACTGGGATATTCTGCAACAATGGGATGGAAAGATTCAAAACTACAAAAATGAATACTTCATTTTCAAAGTTCGCGACAAAGAACTGAAAATAAAAACCCATTCCGAAAGTCTTTCGCACCTGCAAATTCCAAAAGTTGCTACACCGAAATATTCATCTTGGGGCGATCAATTGCGTTGGGTATTGCAAGAAAACTTTCCGGGCGAGTTTCCCTACACGGCTGGTGTTTTCCCATTTAAAAGAGAAGGAGAAGACCCTACCCGAATGTTTGCAGGAGAAGGTGGTCCTGAACGTACAAACAAGCGTTTTCATTATGTTTCAAAAGGACTTCCGGCTAAGCGGCTTTCTACAGCATTTGATTCAGTAACGCTCTATGGACAAGACCCAGAACTTCGCCCTGATATTTATGGTAAAATAGGAAACAGCGGCGTTTCTATATGTTGTTTGGATGATGCCAAAAAACTATACAGCGGCTTTAATCTGGCCGATCCACGCACATCGGTTTCAATGACAATTAATGGCCCAGCTGCCATTATATGTTCATTTTTTATGAATGCTGCAATCGACCAGCAATGCGAACTTTATATAAAGAATAATGGGCTTGAAGCTGAAGTTCAGCAAAAGTTAAATGCTTTCTTTAAAGGTAAAAGTCGTCCAAAATACCAGGGTGATATTCCCGATGGAAATGATGGATTAGGCTTAATGTTATTGGGAGTTACAGGTGATAAAGTCCTTCCTAAAGAAATATATGAAAAAATAAAAGCAGATACTTTGGCCGCAGTTCGAGGCACAGTACAGGCAGACATACTGAAAGAGGATCAGGCACAAAATACCTGTATTTTCAGTACCGAATTTTCGCTGCGAGTGATGGGCGATGTACAGGAATATTTTATCAATAATAACGTTCGCAATTTTTATTCAGTAAGTATTTCGGGCTATCACATTGCCGAAGCGGGAGCTAATCCTGTTTCTCAACTGGCATTTACTTTGGCCAATGGCTTTACTTATGTAGAGTATTACCTAAGCCGTGGGATGGATGTGAACAAGTTTGCACCTAACCTCTCATTCTTTTTCAGCAATGGAATAGACCCTGAATATTCAGTAATTGGTCGTGTGGCTCGGCGTATTTGGGCTAAGGCAATGAAAATTAAGTATAAGGCCAACGAACGTAGCCAAATGCTGAAATATCATATTCAAACCAGTGGCCGCAGTTTGCATGCTCAGGAAATAGATTTCAACGACATCCGCACCACGCTGCAAGCACTTTACGCCATTTATGACAATTGTAATTCGCTTCACACCAATGCTTATGACGAAGCAATAACAACCCCAACGGAAGGCTCTGTTCGCCGGGCAATGGCCATTCAGCTAATCATTAATCGGGAATTGGGTTTGGCAAAGAATGAAAACCCATTGCAGGGGTCATTCATTATTGACGAGTTGACCGATTTGGTGGAGGAAGCAGTACTTAAAGAATTTGACCGCATTACTGAACGCGGTGGAGTTCTAGGAGCAATGGAGACCATGTACCAACGAGGTAAAATTCAGGAAGAATCATTGTATTATGAAACATTGAAGCATACAGGCGAATATCCGATTATTGGTGTGAATACGTTCTTATCGTCTGATGGTTCGCCAACTATCACTCCTAAGGAAGTCATTAGGGCAACAGAAGAAGAGAAGAAATATCAAATTTTTATGTTGGCCGAATTAAAGGACAGAAATGTTGATAATACCGCTATACTATTAAAGGACTTGCAGAAAGTAGCTATCCACAATCAAAATATATTTGACTCGTTAATGGACGCCTCTAAATATTGCTCATTGGGGCAAATAACGAAAGCTTTGTTCGAAGTGGGAGGGCAGTATAGAAGAAATATGTAAAGGGAAACTCCTTTTTGTCTTATTTCTTTAACCCAAATACCCTCGACATATTAAAGCCTAAACGAAGGTCTCCAATTTTGTTCCAGGAATATTTAGTGTCTGAAATAAATTGCAGTTCACTTATAGCCTGTGCATTAACAATGAATATTTGAAATACATGTCCACCTGTTTCAATATCAACTCCAATTCCAGCAGTATTATATGCACTGGAAAATGGGGTTCCTAGGTAAGATGAACCATAGTTACCTAATCGACAAGTGTATTCGGCTGTTAGAGCAACACTGCGTGAAAATTTCCATCTTCCTCCGAATGCTAATGCCCATATATCATTTTTAGCACCGCTTTCCACAACAAGATTGTTATGCACTAATATTGGTGATACTTGAAACGATAATGCTTTAGAGAACTTTCGAGCAATAACTATTTGATAGAAATAGCTCATTCTACTAGTAAAATACTTGTATTCGCTGGGAGTTTGAACAGCCTTTTGCTGTGTGATTCCAAGTCCGGCAACTGCCGTTACCGATATAGGCATTTTGTTATCAGTTGTTTGACGAAGTATTCTATATTTTGCAAATCCTTCCCACAGTTTACCAACTGCATTGTTGCTGCGGCCAAATGTAAATGTTCGGGCGACACCGAAAGTGAAACGACCATCGAGGCTAAACTCCGCTGAAATACGCATTGGAGCACCGCCATCTAATCCCCAAAAGTTATTGAAACCACCTTTAAAATCACCAAAACGGTGTGAAAGTCGCAAATCAAAAGCATTCTTTCCTACGGATTCGATTGTATGGGTATTGATTAATCGGGTAGTTTTAAAAGTTCCCTGAGTAAATTCCTTTTTCGGTTTTTCGTCTGAGCTTGCTTCAAGTTCTTTGAGCAAATCATCTTGTGCAGAAGCACAAAAAGGTATAGCAAACAGTAATAAAAGCAGTAATTTGTTTTTCATTATTGCTTTAAATTATTGTTGGTAACCGTCAGTTTTCCATTTTTGCACTAGGGCAATATTTGCATCCGACATTTTAGGACCACCATCAGGCATCAAATTACCAACTCCATTAATTCTGTTAATTACATCACCTAACTGCACAGCATTTTTAGAATTAATATATGTATCTAAAAAGGGTGACTGATTTGTACCTGAAGTACTATGGCAGCTAATACAATGAGCATCAAAAATTGCTTTTACATCAGAACTGTACTTTACTTTAACCGTTGCACAGGTATCACAATTGGTTGTATCAGTGGTGTCAACTGGTGCGGTAGTGGTGTCTTTAGGGTTCAAGTCGTCGTATTTATCGTAGTAGCACGATTGAGAACCGAGAACAATAGCTGTAAGCATTGCAGTTACTCCGAGTATGGCTTTAATTTTATTCATTTGGTATTTTAGACTTTGCGGCAAATATATATTAAATTGATATTTATTTATGTTTGGTTTTTACATTAAAAATTCTCAAATATTTCGGCCATTTTTTCTTTGGTGATTGGTTCGTAACCTTTAGGTTCAACGAAAAATTCATCTTTAACGGGGTCGGCAGTAACTTTTACGGCTACAAACTTCATGTCAAGATTGTACTGTTTGTAATGGTATTCCATAATCATACCGTCAATTTCTTTATAGGGATTGAACCAATTGGCTGCTTTGGGACCTAAATTGGGGCAGTAGAACACTTCAAATTTCTTACCCGTGCCGGTTTCCACTAAGGCTTTTTTGCAAACATATCCGGCTATTTCTTTAGTTTCGTTGGTAGCCGTAACTTTTACTTCTTTAAAAATATCATATGCGTTTTGCTGAATTCCGGCAGAATCTAATTTTAAAATATACTTTTTATTGACAATTTTTAAAAGCTGAAAGCCCGACTCGGTGGCTTTATCGGTAACAATAATAGTCTTGAAAATAGCACCGGTACCAATTTCGCTTTGCACTTTTCCATCTTTAAAATAAAGTATCATTTTAGAAGGCAACATCATTGCCGCCATCATGTCCTTTTTATCGATAGAAGGGTAGCTTACTTCATATTCAATAGTGCCTACAGTAATGTTTTCCTGAGTAGAATGCGAGCCGCAGCTACAAAAAATAAACACTATAAATAATAGCGTGAGTAGTTGCGATTTTCTCAAAATGATATTGATTTCTAAAACAATTTTTTACCGACGGGGCGAATATATACTTCAGAGCAATATAAAAATGGTTTAATTTGATTTGAAATCAGCCCTCATTTGTTTATTGCTGCCAGAAGTTGCTTGGCATCTTCCTGAAATTTACGGTCTTCGAGCAGTAATTCTTTTCGGCAGGGCAAGGCAAGCACAACGTTTACATAGAGTTTTGCTCTGTCTTTTAGCCCAAATTTCTCTAGCACTTCGGCATAGTAGTAATTATTGCCATGGTCTTTAGGGAAATATTTCAAGGCCTTCTCTACTAAACGTTTTCCCTCTTTATCGCTTGGCCAGGTTAGGAAAAAAGGGATATAAGGAGTTTTAAGGTTCATCAAGCCCATAACTTTATAGCCGGCTGCATTATTATACATCGAGTCAATTTTAATCAGTGCTTCCACTTGCTCTTTCATTTTGCCTAAAACGCCATCCTTTGCCGATTTCATGGCACCCACTTGTTCAGCCCAAAGCCCTATAGCGGAAATATATGCAAAGCGAACAGGTGCAGAATTGGGATAGAGTTTTACTAATTGCTCACCAATTTTTCGCTCTGCTTCAAAGCGTTGTTTTTTCTTTTCGGTTTCGGTTTCGATGAAGCGGGCGATATATTCTTGGGTTCGCATCAAATACAGCCCCGAGATTTCTAAATCTTCTTTGCGGTTGAATGCATTCTGAAAAATAGTTAAGGCTTTAAACAAATTTTCGGGGTTAGCCTTTAAACCAACTGCTCCTTCGGCACGGTTATCATAGAGTTCAATTCCATCGGTCAGCGTTTCTGATTCCGGTACAAAAGCACACAAACTCAAAAATAGGAGTAATGAAAAACTATATTTCATTTTCTGAACTGAGTTAATGATATTACCAATAAGTATTAAGATTTATCTGCAACAAAGAAAGTAAAGAAAGTTAATCAAATTCAAATTTTCTGTTTATTATTTGGATTCCAACTTTCAACTCTTGCAGCTCTTCGGCTAAATAAATTTGGCACTTATTTCTTCTCCCCTTCCGGCACCGAAAGATAAACTTCATCATCGGCTTTAAGACCTGAGGTAACCACAACAAAATTATCGTTGCTTGCACCCAGTTTAATGGCTTGTTTCACCGCTTTTAACCCTTCCTTTTTATATACATAATTCAGCGTATCTCCTTCAGCATGGAGGCTTTCTAAAGGAATATACAGCACATTTTTAAGTTTATCGGCCAAAATATAATTCCCCGTAGTCATGGCAGGACGAAGCGATGTGTCCTTTTCATTGATGATAACATTCACTTCAAAAACTTTGGCTTCGCTTCTGGGGTTTTGTTCACCCACATTGGCAACCGTTAACACTTTTCCCGTAAGTTTCTTTTCTGGAAAAGCATCTAATGAAATATTTACGTTTTGCCCCTTCTTTATCTTTCTAATGTCCACCTCATTAATATAGGTGCGGCTTTGCATTACCGAAAGGTCTGGAAGGGTAGCCACGGTTGGATCCCAAGCTCCAATGGTTGCTCCCACTACCCTCTTCTTCCCATTCCATTCCCGTTGATAAATCACCATGCCGTCTTCGGGAGCCATAATGGTAAAATTACCCATCAATTCCTGTAGTAAACTAATCTTGTATTGCGATTTCTCTAAAATAGCAGTTACCTCCTGCATCTTTGCAACAGCCTGACTTTCCTTAATCTTATAATTGGTTTGAGCCTGTTTAAGCTGACGTTTGGCTTTATCTAAGTCCATCTTGGCCTGCTGAATTATCGAAGGTGCTTCGAACGAACTCTGCCCAACAATATTATCTTTTTCTTTTACAGTAAAGCCCAGATTCACAATTTCGTCGCGGGCATTACGCAAGTCGAGCGTAGTATCAAGTTTAGTTTGTGTAAACTTACTTTGGTTTTTCGAAATCTCTGAACTCTCGTCCTTAATCTTTGTCATCACCTCCGTTGGATCCAGTCGTCCAATAAACTCACCTTTCTTTACCCGTGTGCCTTCAGGAACTAAATCTGCAATTTTCACCTGCCATATTTGAGCATTCCGCAAACCCGTTGGCCCATCAATATCTTTACTTTCTTTAGCCTGAAGTTCACCTGTGGTAAATACCGTTACTTCAAAATCGCCTTGAATTACCTTTACAGTCAGGTTATTCTTCTCTGCTCCAACAAGTTTATCTTTAAATATAAACCATCCTGCCAGCCCGAGGCCAAGCAAAGTTAGAGCAATAAGAAACTTGCGATTCAAGACTAAACGGTAGAATTTAGTTTACAACCAATTTCTGAATTTCGGCGTGAAGATTATCTCCACGCAGGTTTTTAGCAATGATGATACCGTTTCCATCTACCAAAAAATTGGTGGGGATAGATTGAATACCATAAATCAAAGCACCTTTTGAGTTCCACCAGCCTAAATCACTCACTTGATTTTCCCATACCAAACCATCGCGTTGAATAGCCGCTACCCAACTGGCTTGGTCGCGATCAAGCGATACACCGTATATAGTAAAGCCTTTCGCTCCTTTGAATTTTTTGTCTTTGTATTTAGTGTAAGCACTCACCACATTAGGGTTTTCCATCCGGCATGGGCCACACCAGCTTGCCCAAAAGTCAATCAGGACAATCTTTCCTTTCAAAGAAGAAAGTGCAATTTCTTTTCCATTTGGATCTTTAAACTTCAATTCGGGGGCTTTGTCGCCGATGTTTGTTCCCACATTTTCAGGTGTTTCGTAATGCGATTCTACTTTCGATACTTTATTTTTACTGGTAAAAGCGAAACCAAATGCGGCCACGCTAAAAGCAGCGGCCGTTAAAAAAAGCGATGTTTTATTCATTGATTGAAATGTGAGCAAAGATATTATTTAATTACAAACGGAAATTCACCGTTATCTTAACATTTCAAAACATTAATCATACTTAGTGAATACGTTTAAAATCTATTTTTGCATTAACAAATAGAATAACGGCTACCCATATCCAATGCTTTCACAAGGATTACATCTAAGGCTTCAGCAAAAGCTAAACCCATTGCAGATTCAGATGATGAAACTGTTGGAGGTGCCTGCAATGGAGTTAGAGATGCGAATAAAAGACGAGTTGGAATCAAATCCGGCATTGGAAGAGGGAATGGAAGATGAAAACCCCTTGGATGATGCTTCTTTAGATGCCGAACAAACCGATGATTTTGAGGCGTCCGATACCGAAGAGACGCCAGAAGTAGCTGAAAGTCCAGATGGAGAAGATGTTATTCCCGAAGAAATCCCTCGTGACGATTTCGATATGGAGGCATATATTGATGAAGACGATTACCCCGACTATAAACTATATGCCAACAATTCTTCTCCCGATGATGATAACCGAGATATACCATTTGCAGGCGGAACAGGTTTTCAGGAATACCTCACTTCGCAAATAGGGCTGAGAAACCTCAGCGATGAAGAACATGAAATTGCTCTCACTTTAATAGGAAACATTGATGATGATGGATATATCCGCCGCGAACTGTATTCCATTGCCGATGACTTGGCCTTTACCCAAAACATTAATACGGACGAAAAACAAGTAGAGAAAATCCTTCACGAAGTGCAAGCTCTAGATCCTCCCGGAGTTGGAGCTAGAAACTTACAGGAATGCCTCATTATTCAACTTAAGCGTAAGCCCTTAAAGAAATCAATTCGGCATGCATTAGAGATTTTAGATGAAGAATTTGAAGAGTTCTCTAAACGGCATTTTGATAAGATTGGGAAGAAACTTGAACTGAGTGATGAGGAACTAAAAGCTGCTGTAAACGAAATTCTGCACCTTAACCCAAAGCCGGGTGGTTCGGTGAGCGAGGTGAGCAAAACGGTGCAAAACATTATGCCCGACTTTTACCTCACTGAAACCGACGGGCAGCTTGAACTTTCGATGAATACCCGCAACGCACCAGATTTAAAGGTGAGCAAAGCATACACCGAAATGCTGAAAGAATATAGCGGAAACCGAAAACTTAACGACCGCCAAAAGAAGGAAGCAGTGAGTTTTGTGAAACAAAAAATTGATGGGGCAAAATGGTTTATAGACGCTATTAAGCAGCGGGAAAATACCCTCTTAGGAACCATGGAGGCGATATTAAACTATCAGTGGGAATATTTTCAGGAAGGTGATGAAACCAAAATTAAACCCATGATTTTGAAAGATATTGCCGACATCGTAGGGCTTGATATTTCAACTATTTCACGGGTAGCTAACAGCAAATACATCCATACCCACTTTGGCACTTTCCCATTAAAGTATTTCTTTTCCGAAAGCCTAAGCACCGATGCCGGCGAAGAGGTTTCGAGCCGCGAAGTAAAACGGATACTGCAAGATGCTGTAGAGGGTGAAGACAAAAATAACCCATTAGCCGACGACAAGCTTTGCCTTATTCTGCAAGCCAAAGGCTATAATATTGCCCGCCGCACTGTAGCTAAATACCGCGAACAGTTGAATATTCCGGTAGCGAGGATGAGGAAGGAATTATAATTTCTCCTTAATCAACCTTCTCGCCTTTCGCTAATTTTCTGACTAATTCAAACAGATGGTCTTCATCGCCTTCGTTGTAGCTGTTATGCTGCCAAACAATCTTACCTTTTCCATCCACTAAAAAAGTATGTGGAATATTATTAACGTTTAGTTGCCTACGCAGGTCACCGTTTTGGTCGAGCAAAATATCGTATGACCACCCTTTACCGTTTACAAATGGTGCTACTCGTGCAGCATTGCGAGCGTCGTCAATACTAACAGCCACAAGCTTTACTCCGGTTTCTTTTTGCAGTTCGGCATAGCTATCAGATATGTTTGTTAATTCGTTTACGCAGGGTTTGCACCATGTGGCCCAAAAGTTGAGAATAATAGGTTTGCCATCATTACTAATATTAGCCGAATTAAACTGGCTTCCATCCAATTTCTTTAAATCTATGGAAGGAATGGCATTTTGACTAAAAGCCGAAAAAGTAAAAGCAGAAAGGATAAGAAGAATAGTAGGTTTCATTGTGGTGCAAAAAAAATCGGCACAAAGCTAATGAAGCGATGTGCCGATTAAGGTTAAGAAATGTAAATTATCTGTTTACTGAGATTTTTTCGGTTCTAACTGCACCGTCCACACTTACTTCCATTAAGTAAAGCCCGTTGCTAACATTAGATAAATCTACATCTACAGTACGGCTTCCAGCATTTAGTTTATTTGAATAGTTAAACGCAACTTTTCCAGCCATATCCATAACTCTTACACTAACATCTGAAGTATTTTCAAGATTCAGATATACATTTGTATTTCCAATACAAGGATTTGGAAATACTGACATTTTATAATCAAAACCTACTTTTGCAATACCTACTGGGAAAGTAGCTAAAGCTGCTTGATAAATGTGTTTTGTTGTTGTATTTTGTATAAATGCCACAACAGAAATACTGTCTTTAGAATTCCAAAGATTGTAATTACCCTGAGCAGGTGTTCCAGTGATAAGTTTATAACCAAAGCTGTTACCTCCAGATTGACCATCGGTAAGCGTTAGTGCGGTTCCGTTACCATTTGGCAACATTTTACGCTCAACAAAATGGTATTCATCTTGGTCAGTTTCGCTTGCAGTGTAAGTATAATGGTTTTCAGTAACTGCAACATGAAGTTTAAATCCGCTACCTGTTAAGAAAGGTGTGTGAGTTGTATATACAGTGATTGAATCGCCATTCAAATTGTAAGTAACACCTAAATCAATAATAGAACCACGTTGGTTGTATTTAGTAACATCGTTTTGCCACTTAGCCATAATATCAACATATAAATTGGATGAGCCATATTCAAATGGTTCTCCATTAATATATGCATCAGGAATTCCTGTTGTACCATAATAGGTTTTACGGGTATCGCCGTCAGGGTTATAACTTGGGTCATTACCCGGGTCAGGCCAGTTCATTTGATATTTAACAGCAGCAACCATTTGTCCAGGTTTATTTGCATGCAATGTACCTGTGAGTAAAGGATCGAAATATGCATTTAGGCCTTGGCAAGGAAAACAAGTAGAAGATGTAAGTTCTTCAAGAAGAGTAGTGCGAGCTACACTATTAGATGCAATCAAAATACTCTTTGTTACTTCATCGTTAGCCGTAACCATGTCCGCATTTCCGTTAAGATTAGATGCCCAAACTTTTACAGAGTATGTTCCAATTGCTGTTGGAGTCCAAGTAGTGGGATGAGTAAATGAATAGCCTGAAAATCCGGGGATATTTACTCCAGTAATATTTTGAGTTACGGTTGCTCCATTGTTTACTGAGTAATTAATATCGAAAGATGTAATTGCAGAACCTCCATAGTTAAATATATCTCCTGTAATGTCAATAGGAGCTTCATTTAAGCCATAATATTTATAGCTTGTTATGGCCACTGCTGCAACATCAAACGATACTGGTTGGAAAACCTTAAAATTATCTAATCCTAAACCAAAAAGCCAACCGCCATCATCGTTATACACAAAAGCGAATTTTACCGATTGTCCGGCATAAGCGGCTAAACTATAAGTAAGTGTTGTCCAGTCAGCATTACCGGGTAAGGTAGCTATATCTGTCCATGTTGTTCCTCCATTCGTTGAAACTTGGAAAGCTGCAGTTTCTGTTGCTCCTTGATAGGAACCTGCAGCATAGAATAAATCAAAGCTAACAAAAGTTCCCCCAGTAGCAGGAATAGCAATGGAAGCTGTGATTAATTTATCATTTGATTTATCGCAGTTACAATTGTCATCATTTGTACCTGCAAATTTAGTGTGAGCAGTAAAAGGAAAGGATTGACTGCTCAATGTGGCTGATGTACCAACTATGTAGCCTCCATCGGTAGATACTGTTTCCTGCGTCCAGCCTGTGGGAATAGCCCCGCTTTCAAAGTCTTCCAATATAACAGTGGTCTGTGCATTGACTCCAAAAACTGCCATTGAAAATGCAAATGGTAGTAAACGTTTTTTCATTTTTTGTTTGATTAATTTATAAATTGAGCGACAAATGTAATTACCTTCTTCAATATTGATTATTTTTGCCAAAACTATTTTATGAAATATATTTACGCTACTATTTTACTTTGGACTTGCATTAATTTTAATTCTACTGCTCAGTTGAGTTTAAACGTTACACTCACCGGCGATACGAGTGTGTTAAATGCAAACCCATTAGTTGCATTGGAATCTTTTGCTAGTTTAAAAAACACATCTCACGCTACGCTAAATTTAAAAGTAAAAAGAAAAGTGATATACGAAGTTGCGGGTTCTGAAAACTATTTTTGCTGGGATTTATGTTATGGAACAAGTACAGATATCTCTGATGGTACACTTAACATTATGCCTGAT
>CANJNG010000085.1 GCA_947475205.1 Bacteroidota bacterium | reverse complement strand
TTGCAGAGACTTTTGCCACAACATTTACTGGAGTAGCAAGTCCATTAGCAACAGCAAACTGGAATTTCGGTACATTGGTTCAAGTTAGCGGAACGAACATTGGGCCGATTGGCGTAAGCTCAACTCAAGCCGGAAGCCAAGATATTATACTCATTATTCAGGAAGGGAATTGCTTTTCGCTTCCCGATACCGAAACCATTTTGATAAATCCACTACCTGTTTCAAATGCGGGCGGGGACCTTTCTTTTTGTTCCACCGAAACAGGAACTTTAGGGACTGCTTCCTCAGCCGGATATACCTACAGTTGGGCTTCAGCCACAGGTTTATCTTCCTCCACCGTATCAAATCCTGATGTAACACTTACCAATTCGGGAAGCACCAATCAAACCACAACCTACGTTGTAACTACTACGGCTAACGGATGCATTAGCTCTGATAGCGTTGATGTATTGGTTTATCCTATCCCTATAGCAACATTTATCCCACCTGCAGGCGAATGTTTTGTAGGAAATATGTTTGATTTCGATGCCGATGGAGTTTACGGCTCAACAGCCACTTTCGCTTGGACTTATGGAGCCAACGGCACTCCGCCAACTGCTACCGATTCAATGCCCACAGGTGTAAGTTTCCTTGCTGATGGCTCGCAGGTAGTAACACTTACTATTACCGAGAATGGTTGTATAAGCCCGGTTTACACCGATACGGTTCACGTTTATGAAATGCCTCACGCCGATTTTGCCGTATCTGATAATGAGGGTTGCATTCCGTTTGTAGTACCATTCAGAAATCTTAGCACTTCCTCAGATATTATAGCCTCTTATAGCTGGAATTTCTTTGAACAAGATGGTGCATCCACCTCACAAGACACGCCAACCTACACGTTTACAATACCCGGCACTTACGATGTGTCTTTATGGATTGAAACCATAAAAGGTTGTAAAGACAGCATTCTGAAATCGCAGTTCATTACGGTTCGCCCATTACCATTAGCCGGATTCAACTTTAGCGATAACCCCGTAGATGTGCTAAACCCAGCTGTATATATTTCTAACGATAGCCGAAATGCTATTTCCTGCTCATACACAATGCCTGACAATTCTACCAAGGATTCCTGTGAATTTGCTGTGAATTACCCCGATTCAGGTATTTATTGCTTTACACAATTGGTTACAAATGAATTTGGATGTACCGATACCGTTTCCAAGTGTTTATTCATTAATCAGGCTTATACTTTGTATATCCCTAATTCATTTACGCCAAACCGCCGCGATGGAAATGAAATATTTACTCCAAAAGGTGTTGGAGTTGATGAGTATGAAATTCGTATTTATAACCGTTGGGGGCAAGAGGTTTTCCGAAGTAAATCATTAGAAAACGGTTGGGATGGAACCGTAGAAGGGCAAGATGCTACGCTTGATGTGTATGCTTATGAAATTGATGTTACCGATTTCGACAAGGTTTTCCATCATTACATAGGGAAATTAACACTTTGCAGATAGTGCATATCTGAACTTACTCAAATTTCCTGTAACACTAAATGCGACTTCATTTCAGTCATGCCGGGTAAGTGCAATCTGAAATAATCAACAAAGGAAGATAACAATGCTCTTCGGTAAGCAGATTTAATACTAAAGCTTTCTTTTCCTGATTCATAAGCCAGTTTTAAATCACCTAAAGCAGCTGCATTCTCACCTTCTAAATAAAATGGATGAGGAGGAGGAAAGGACGAAAACTTCCCTTCACGTAAATCGAAAAAGGATGCTTGAGGAGAATAGTAACCCGAAGGATAAAAACCCGTGTGCCGAGAAAGACCCAGTATGAAAAACAGGTGAAAGGTTTCTGAATTTACAGCCGAAGAATCTAATTTCAGAATAGATTCCTCCAAAAACTGAAATAATTCGGGGTTTCCTTCTTCTTCTTTCACAACCTTGGCAACCAACTCGGCCATAAAAAGCACAATAGCTGATTTGTCGGGAAATAAATAAACTGTTTTTAACTGAAACGCCTGATTGGTTTCCTTTAGCTTGTGCAGGCTTCTGTTTTCCTTTTCATCATAATCAATTTCTAAAACAGAAAAAGGCATAAACACATTGCGTTTTTTCTTTTCGTTGCGGATAATGAAGGATTGCTGGCCTGATTTTTCGGTGTAAAGTTTCACCAAGAGCATATTGCCCAAATACTTGGTGGTACTTAGTACAATAGCTTTAGATTTTGAAAGCAAGGATGATGAACTTAGTTTATCAGTAAAACTTTTGTAACAACGGTTTCTTTGCCTTTTTCGTCTGCCGAAAAAACTAGATAAATTCCGGATTTAGCACGTTGGCCTTCAATAGTATTTCCGTCCCAAATAGCTTGTCCGCCATAAGCAGTGGAGGAATGAACGAGTTCGCCACTGGCATCGGTGATTCTAACTGCTGCATTGGTAGTAAGCCCACGAATTGCAATTTTACCTTCATAACCGGGGCGTACCGGATTAGGGAAAGCCATCACTTGTTTTTTGTCAATGTCTTCAATGCCTTCGGTGGCATCACCACGGTAGGAGATTATACCTTTTTCTGTAGCAATGAAAACCTCTCCTGTTTTGTCATTTATTGAAAGTGAAATTATGTTGTTTGAAAATAAAGGGCTGTTTTCGGTGGTGAAATGTTCTATTTGCTCCACTCCATCGGCACTCATAAGGTATAATCCGGATTTTTGTGTGCCTATCCATTTACGGTTTGCACCATCCACAGCAATGGCCGAAACAGTTTCGGCTTCGAGCAAATATCCGGCAATGGAATCTTGAGTAACAAGAATTTGAGCGGCATCAGAAGGCGATGAGCTAAATATGTCGCCGGGAGAATAAAAAACGAATATGCCTTTATCGGAACCCACCCAAATGTTTCCATCTTTATCTTTTACTATAGCATAAATTTCTTGGCTGGGGAGGGCTCCCGTTCCAGGCGTAGTACCTAATCTTTTATACTTGTCATCGGTGGAATTATCAATTGTACCATTATCTGTAAATACGGCAATACCACCACTGCGAACCAATTGTAACCATTTATTTCCAAAATCATCAATTACAATTTCTCCCATGTAGGTGTTTTGTAAACTATAACCAAGGTACATTGATTTCCATTTGCCATCGACCTTCTTAACACTTATCGGACTATTGCACAATGAATTTGTAATCCAAATATTTCCATCGGCATCGCCTGTTACTCCTGCAACACGGTCGGCATAATTGATTCCGTCTTTTTGAATAGTGGAATTTCGGCTGTCGTAAACCTTAACAAGCTCGTCATTTTCATATTCCAAGAGTCCACCAAAAAAGCTTGCAGCATAAAATTTATTAGGATTTACTCTATCTGCATACACATCTACAATATCATAAGCTTTAAATGTATCTGCACCAAAATATTTTTCGCCTCCGGCTTTTTGATTCCAACTTTCGTCTTCAAAAACATAAGTGCCATTTCCGTTGAATGAATATCCCCAGCTGCTTGAAACAGTTCCTGCCGCTACATAAACTTTACCATTATAGGAATCTTGAGCGGCACTTATTGGGCTTGGAGGGCTGTTAACATTTATAAATTCAGAGTTCCAGTTACCAGTAGATTTTACAAGTCCTGCATCTCTGTCGGCAATCCAATAGGTTCCATCAGCCGTTTGGATAATTTCATTTGGATACGAATACTTGTTATCACTATAAGCATACAGATTTTCGATTTGGTTATCGCCATCAAAAACAAAGGTGTTTGAATTGGCGATGATAAATAACTTATTGTTATAAACTTCCATACTTGTGAAGTCTAAACCGGGGATAGTGTCTTTTTTGAAAATGTTTCCTTTAAGACTGTAAATTGTATCGCAATTGCTTGAAGTGGTATTTTTATGAGAAGCATAAAGTGCGTTGCTATACCAAGCACAGCCTTCGTATGAAATATAATCTGGAAAGCCGTTAACCAAGCTCCAATTATTATAGTCGGCTAGATTTGAACTCGATAAATTGGCCTGATACAAACCCTTGCCTGTGGCCGCAAACATTTTATCGTTATTAGATATAATGGCATTTATTTCTACGGTGGTTCCATCGGCTCCAATTATGTAGGTATCCTTTATTTCGTTTTTCTTTAAATCGAGTTTCACAATGCCAAAGCCGCAAGCTAAGTATGCAAATCCGTCTTTAATATGGATGTTGTTGATTGATTTGCCTCCCGGGATGTTCTTTCGGGCTATATCGTTAATGTTTATTATGCCTTCGGGCTTTATTAAATCAATATTCGCGTTGGAGTAGGCAATGATTAAAGTTTGGGTTTGGTCATCATATTTTAGTTTACTGAAACCAATATCGCTAAGGCCGGTAACTTTACTTATCCGGTTAATTTCTTTGCTGTCGTTATTATAAACAAACATTCCGCTTTCGCTTGCATAATATACCTTGCTACCGGCTATGGTCAATGTTTTTCCTCTGTTATAGGGCAAATGGTCTCGCCACTGCCCTATGGCTATGCCTTGCGAAAAGCATTGGGAGATAAAAAATGTGATTAAAAAAGCAGCCGAAAATTGGGTGAAGAAAAGTTTGCGGGTCATTGATTTGGTTGTAAATTTATATCACTAACGCAAATTGAAAGATATTATTGTGTGAAATGTGAAATTTTCCTTACAAAAGTATCAAATTCGGCAATGCCACGACTAAGGCGAGAGAAATTGTTGATGGATGCTGATGGATAGCCATCAAAATATTGAGGCATCAAAACCTCGAACTATGGAAGCACAATCTTCTTTCCCAACTTCTCCATTCATTTCTCACCTTTGCAGCCAATGCCAAAGCGTTTAGTTAGTCTGATTCTTTTTTTCTTTTGGACTGGAATAAGCCACTCATTTTCCCAAAATACAGAGAAAATAGAGATTCTGCATGCCAATAGTTTAGAATACGATGAAACCATTGCTGGAAAGACTAAGCGACTAATCGGCGATGTGCAATTGCTCCATGATGGTGCATTAATGTACTGCGACAGTGCCTGGCTGGCAAGCGAAACAAATACCGTTCAGGCATTCAACAAAATTCACATAAAACAAGGCGATACATTAGATTTGTATGGTGATAAATTAGACTATGACGGCAATACCAAGAAAGCAGTGGTTACGGGCCGGGTTGTGAAACTCATTGACAAAGACGTTACGCTAACCACCACGGTTATTTATTACGATCGAAATTCGGGCATCGCCAATTATCTGAACGGTGGCAAAATTGTGGATAAGAAATCAATCCTAACCAGCGAAACAGGCTTCTATCATTCGAAAGATAAAAATATGTTTTATCGCAAGAATGTGAAGGTGGTGAATAAAGATTACACCATCCTTTGCGATACCTTGAGGTTCAATACCGAAACTGAGATTTCTTATTTCCTTGGCCCTACAAATATTGTGGCAAAGGATAGCAGCAAAATATATTGCGAATCGGGGTGGAACGATAGCCGCCACAATAAATCGCAGTTCAGCATCAAAGCCAAAATAACTTCCGACAAACAAATAATGAGTGGCGATACTATTTTTTATGATGAGAAAATTGAAAAAGGAACTGCCTGGTGCAATGTAAGCATCATAGACACTACCAATAAACTCATCATTTATGGCGATTATGCCGAGTATTTCAAGCTAAAGGATGAAAGTTTTGTAACCAAGAACGCTTTGATGGTGCAAATTGAAAAGCAGGATACACTCTATCTCCATGCTGATACCTTACGCAGTATTAAGCCCGATACCACTATTGATAAACGCTTGATTAGGGCTTATTATCACACTCGTTTTTTCAAAACTGATTTGCAGGGAAGTTGTGATTCTCTATCGTTTAACCAAACCGATTCGCTTATGCGGATGTTTGGCCGTCCCATTATGTGGAGCGAAGGCAACCAAATAACAGGCGACACTATTTTGGTGCAATTAAGCGATGGCGAGGTAAGTGATTTCTTTTTACGCATCAATTCTTTCATCATCAGTCGCCACGACAGCCTCAATTTTAATCAGATAAAGGGTCGTTATATGCACGGTTTCCTAATCAAAAATAAACTATCAAAGGTGAGGGTGGAAGGAAACAGCCAAACCCTCTATTTTGCCGAAGAAAACAATGGCGATAAAATTGGAATCAACAAAGCCGAAAGCTCCGATATGCTGATTTATGTGAACGAAAACAAAATTAACCGAATTACTTTTTTGAAACAGCCTACTGCAGTAATGAATCCTATGAAAGCAGTTGGCTCCACCGAACGAAAGCTCTCCGATTTTATTTGGTTAGATGATATTCGTCCAAAAAACAAAGACGATATTTTTGATTGGAAAGAAGTGAAACAGAATAAAGGGGGGAGGAATAGCGGTCGGAAAAGGTAAAGTGCAGCCTACATTAAGCAACCGAATTGAAATTTTAATCTGTTTATTAGGATTCTCATCAATACAGAAACTGTAAGATTTGCAAAGTTGCAAAATCAGCTAATCAACTACTTTTGTATCTCAATTTTGCAAAGCAATCCCTAAAATATTCAAAAGCAATTCTTCATCTGGCAGATTGAATACTTTATTACTAATAAAATCAATAGGTTTAGGCTTATTATTTGTTGGAGTTTTGTTTTGCCAATTCGATGGGCAATGTGGTGGCCACAAAAACCAAGAAGTATTAACGGGGCAGCTATTTGCTGAACACATATACTTTCAATTCATCACTGAATGTTACATCATCGCTTTTGGGTTGCTCTAATGTTGACACTGCTTTTTCTTCCATTATTGGTAAGTCGTATTGGTGAATTTCAGCCATGTAATCTTTCAACACCATTATTCGTGAGGGAGAAGATACAATAACTACATTATTTGAAATAGTCTTTAGGTAGTTCCAAAAACTGGGAAAAGCATATATATCGCACTTGCATTCGCTTTCTAAATAGCGTTTATAGTATGGCAGAAAGGGAACGATATAGCCTTCTGTTATGTAAATCCTTTTAAAAGCTGAATAGTTTATTGGGTGAAAAGGAACATTGCTCAAGAATAAGTAGTCGAATGATGATGAGTTTAGCACCAAATAGCGATTACCTGCAATTTGCTTTAGTTTTTCAAGATTGCGTTGAAATTTAGCCAAATCCGCTTTTAGGCCTTTGGATTCATTGAGTAAAAAACTAAGGTGAAAACAAAAAAGCACCGCAGTGACCGACAAGAAATAGTAGGATTTTAGTAATGAATGAACCTTACTATCGCGGGCTAACAACAAAATATGACAGAATACGAAAAGGCTCAAGTAGGGCACAAAGGAGCGGTCGTTTACTTTATCGGTGTAGGCTTGCAGAAGGGTAAGCACCCAAAAGGAAAACACAAATCCAAAGCAAAATAGCCTTTGCCAAACTGTGCCTTGAAATCCGTATTGCCAAACCACGAGAATACTCAATAGTAACGCTGCTAACGCCAATTGCCAATGCAAAAGAACAATTTCGGTAACGCTTTCATACACCCTTTGCCATTGTCGGGAATCGGTAAACATAAATTTCTCGGGCATGATAAGCGAACGTAAATAGGGGGCAGAAATATTTTTAGGGTCGGGCCAAATCATTTCGGCGGCTGTGATCCACATCACGCTATCTCTATGGGTTTTCATTTCCGATAATGGAACTTTATTGCCCCGGGCAGTGAACTGCTCTTCAATATCGGGTTCTACTTGCTTATAGAACTCACTGTTGTCAGCGTTTTTAATATCAATTGCCATATAGATTGAAATAGTTCCAAGCAATAAGGCAGGATATAAAAACAAGAAAAGGCATTTCTTAACTTCCTGAATATAAAAAACACCAAAAACAGCAATGAGCAGAAAACAGGCTATGGAGGCTTCGGCACGGGTGAGGGTTCCTATGGTGAAGAATAGGTTGAAGAATACAAACAAGCCCCATCTCGTCCTGACTGAGCCCTCGGAGTGAAACAAAACTAACAAGCCAAGTAAGGACACACCACACACCATATATGCCAATCGGGTGTATATAAGATTCATATTGTGGTCTGCAAAAACCAAGAAATATACCACGGTTAACACCGCAATTTTGGTTCGTAGTTTCACACTATTTCCCAGCAAAAAAGCCACTAAATACAAACCTATTGCATTTGCACATAACAAATAACTGCATTCTATCCAGGACATCCATTCTACGTCCGGAAAGTGTTCATATAAATAGGAATAAATATGCGACACACCGAAATGCCCCGAAAAGTAAACTGCCCTAAACGGGAAATTTGGAGTTAGCTGACCGCTAAAGAAACTAACATGCACACCTTCTATTTCCACAAAGTAAAACCCCAGAAACAGGTATGTAACCACAAAGCACACCGTGGTAACAAAAATGGCTAAGATTAAATTGGAACGAGTGCTTAGAAACGAATTTGGGGAAAACATCAGATTTGGCTAGTCAATATGGGTTAAACCCAAAGATGCGAAGTTAACGCAAGGTTCACTAAAAAGAACTCCTTGCTTCGTTTACGTTTTTTTTCTGCTTTGCCTTAATGGCAATGATTTTAGAAATCATAGTTAAAAAAAGCGTAATTTCTAAAACTATACTCTATTGAAGAAGCATGTTTTTGTTTCTCCGACAATTGAAATACAGGAATTCGGATTTGTGAACAACCAAATTTGAAGAAAATGTTTGGTTTCAAACTACCACAGAGTGTGCTCTTAATTGATAAAGTATTAATGATTTTCAGGACAATCTTTTCACAAACCAGCCTTTGCCATCAGGCATTCTTCCTCGCTGAAATTCGCGTTTATATTTTAAGCCCACGCTTGCAATGGCTCTGTATGGTGGGGTTTTTGATTTCCAATCACTGGGGTCTATTATCAAACCCTCGCCTACCTGCAATTGTTTTACGGCTGCCGTAACTCGGGTCTCGCGACTGCTCTCAATCGGCATTATGGCTGCGGCTTCTTCGGGGCTAAGCTTTCTCATCTGTTTAGTTTTCGAGTTAAAATTTGCCTGTAAAAGTAATACTTTTCTAAAATAGTGCATTATAAACGACACTAATCATACATTAATTTAAGATAAGTGGAAGTTAATGTACGGTAACAGTAAATAAAACTATGATGAAACTACTAAAACACACAATAACAGAACATAAAACTACAATAGGAGAACTAAAACACAGCTTTATCATACATAAATGTATTAAAGGTGAACTAAAACGTATGATAGGATTAAATAAATGTATGATAGAAATATTAAAATGTATGATTACAGAAAATTAAACTGCATTTAACATACATCTTATCAAACACTAAACACGGCATTTGTTTAGCATTTAGGCACAAAAAAACCGCCACTGGGGCGGTTCTAAGCACATATTGTAATTATCTTATACTGTTGGTTCGCCGCCTCCTTGTGGGCCCATTCCTTCAAAAGCACCTTTTAGCTCTCTAACCACTACATCGGCCCCAACGAGGTCGCCTTCAAATTCCTGACCGTTTTTATATAACTGACGTGTATAATTCCAAGTAGTGTTTTGAAGATTCAAGCCCAAATCACCACTTCTATCATTTATTTCAGTTAGCAATACCTGCACATCTTTTAAAAAAGTCCAAGATACAAGTGCATTTGTAGCCGCTGCAGTTGTAATAGCAGCACTTACCAATGCAGGAAACTGAGGGCCAAGAACGTTTACCGCCTTTAGCACATAAGGAGCTCTTCCTTCGGCCACTGCAGCAGTGTTATCCTTTTCGCTGGGGCTAAGGGTAATAATCTGAATGCTGTTTAAGGTAGTCAGTACGTTGTTTAAGTCGGCCAAAATTGCCGCTTGCTGTGCGGGTGAAATTACCACGCTGAGATTTTTGATAATTGCCATTTTTTTTGTTTTAAAATTATGGGGCAAATTTAAAATTGGCAATTAAATTTCACTTTCTGGCAATGGATTTGTTTTGTCGCCAGATAAGGTGACACTTAACTTTGACTTCAGGCAGTTTTCCAATCTTTCGATTTCCTCCTGCTGTATGCAGTTATTTCGCAAGGCTGGGGCAATACACCCTGCAATGGAATGGCGTTTATACTTGGTTCGTATCCGACGCGTGTATGTATTTAAAGAATTGATGCTAATCTTTAAATCTTCCATAATTAAATCGGCAGCATAATCGGCAGCATAGCGTGAAAGTACCTGTGTTTGCTGTTTTGATAGTTTTAAGTTTCGGTTCATTTTCGTTAGTTTTTAAAAAGACTAACGGGTGGAAATGAAGTTTATTGTGTGGGACTTAAAATAATTGCAACCGCTTTAAAAATTGGATTAGGAATTTGAAAAGCTGTTATTGGGAGTATTTCCGGATGGTATATCCCATTCCGAACGCTGCCTATAAAGTCTTTCATGAGGCGGTGCGTGAAATTCGGCTACCGAAGTGGGAGGCTGGGCAAAGAACCCTAGTTTTTGAAGACCAAAATTAGAGATGTGCGAAATATCGACTTGGGCCATTGCCCTTGGCAGGTCAATGCGTTGCTTGAGATAGGGCCGCACCATGCCTATACCCAATGAATGTCGCCAGTTTGGTGTATTATTTGCACCGCCTGCATGCCACAGCCTTAAATGAAAGTAAAACACCGAACCTCGAGGAGCTATTATACGAGTTGCTTCTCTGTAAAAATATTCCTCATTAGGTTGCTCTGCCTGTTTGTGCGATTTTGGTAATACCCAAGTGGCACCGTTTTCTTCGGTAAAATCGTTTAACAAAACCAAACACCCTAAGGCTTCTGTATAACCGGGTATGAAATGAGGCCGGTCAACGTGTATGCGAACTGAATAATTACTGGCCTTAGGTGGCATACTCGATGAGGTGTAAACATAAATTATGCTAGTATCGCCCAATACCCAATCAAAGGGCAACATTAATTGGCTATTATCGGCAAGTTCAAGAAAAGCCCCACCATAAACTGGACAGGCCAGAAGCATACCATAATCCTTGTAATCAGTCGTGCCATGAAATTCGGCTTCGGTAGCAATGGCTTTCTCGAGCTGGGGTATCATTCGAGAAATAAACTCTTCGGTGATAACATTTTCAACCACTGCATAGCCATCTTCTTCCATTGCAGCCATAAACTGACCTTGGGAAAATGCTCCGCTGATAAAATTTTTAGGATTCATAACCGCTAATGGGTGTATTCTTTAATAACGCTAATGTAACTTTTACTTACTAATACCTGCTGCTTATAGTCGGGGTGTTGAGCTAATAGATTATGCAATACAGGCAAGCTGTAAAATGGCACACTGGGATATAAATGATGCTCTGCATGAAAGCCCAAATTGTGGGGGGAAAGTAAAACCGATTGCCAAAAATTCAATTTTACTGTTCGAGTTTGATATTCCTTTTCTGCCGGAATGTGGAAATGCTCTGTACTTAATCGCAACCTGTTTAACACCTGAAAAAGTGTGATGTATGGAATAATCCAATAAAGCAAAAAATAAATACCCAGATTTAAATAAAATACTAGCCCAAAAATTAAGGCATAGTAACCTAACCCTATAAGCGAAACAACAAGGTTTTCATTTTTTTGAAACAATGGAAAAAAGCCAATGAATGGTTTTTTGATATTGTACTTTAAATAGTTGAATCCTGAAATATCAGCTAAGAAAACAAAGAACAGTTGATATGGCTGTTTAGGAAACTGAAACTCCGAATATTGCAAATGGAGCTTTTCCGGATCATTTTCTGTATGCAAATGCTGATGATGAGCAAAATGAGCCTTCCTAACTTTTTCTAAAGACAAAAATAGTGGCCAGGCCAACAAAAACCGGCAAATCCAATCGTTTGTTTTTTTATTTGGAAAAAGCAAATAATGCATCCCATCGTGAAGAAGACTATAGAGGGCATACATTCTTGTTCCAACTATTAGCCAAACAATACAATAAGCTAATAAATTGTTGAAATAGAATCCGGCAACAGTTGTAATACCTATTAATAACCACTCAGTAACTATCACAATTATACTCTTCCATGGGGCTAATCGAGATAATTGCCGGATATGTTCGGAATCAATAATTTTGTTTAAAGTGGCTCTGTCTTTCATCTCTATTTATAATCGAGATATTATTCTGGAAATAGTCAATACATTTTTAATCATTGCATTCCATATTCTTCCATTGAAGTAACACAATTAGTTTTGGAGAATGCTCCCGAAACATAGGATGGCTGGGCGTATTTAGTTTTAAAGTAATTAGGCTAATGTGACTTTGGTAGAATGGTAGGGGCTATAAGTCGTTTTCTCAAGTTTGCAGTATTCGTTCAGTATTGTATTATAGTTGTTCCGTAAGATTTGAATAAAGGGATTTTGGTTGGTGTCTAAAGTTGCTCTATTTGGAGTAAACTTTGCTTCTATCCAATCGAAAAAACTTAGCAGACCATGGCTGAAATCTTGAATACTTTCTGTATAGTATTTTGAATGATCACCAAGCAACGATAGCAAGTAGAGTTGCTCTATAGGGAAATTGTGATGACATCTATTATACGTCTGGTTATATTTTGGTTTTCCGTTTGAACGGATTCAATCGATTGAAGAGATTATCATTCAGTTGAGTTCTACTTTTCATGAAAACCAAAGAACGTTTTTGTGTTCGAGTAGCAATAGCATGCGAAAAGATATTAGGTTTTGTAGCCAAAAAAATTAAGGCTGTTAGGATTTTTGATGATTTGGCTGCTGAGGCTAAACTGCTACGCCCACAACGTATCCCGATGGTATCGTCTAGGTTTTCGACATGATGCCAAACGAATGAGGGAACCCAGAGTACATCGCCTGGTTCGAGATAAACTTCATAACATTGGGCAAATTTGAGTAATGGGAAATTAGGGTCATCAAGTTTATAAGGATTAGCATTGCTGTAATAGTGGAATGTTCGCTCAGTGCGGACGTCGAGGTGTAGCCTGTTGTTGGTTGGGTAGAGTATCCATTTTTTGCGACCCATTACCTGAACAAATAAAAAATCACTGAGGCCAACATGCAAGGGAGTGAGCGTACCTTTAGCTCCCATAAACATTTTGGTGTCTTCACCCCATGAATGAGGGAGGTTATAGTTGCGAATCCAATCCATATCGAAATCATTTTTCAACTCAGGATTATGGTTCACCACATCCGAGAAACGGAGGTATTTCAGTGTACGGGCTTTAAATTGTTTAATGTAGTCTCCGAGGGAGAGTTCTTCAAACTCTTGATCGGCTATGCCTACATTGTCGTTAAGGTATATTTTTTGTGTTCCATAATGTTCTTCAAAGAAATCAGGATTCCATTTTTTTATAGCTTCCCAATTAGCTGCTGCTCCGCGAAATACTTTGGGCAAGCCGGGTTCATAGCAAAGCTTCAAAAAATCTTCCCGACTAATGTCTTTTTCCAATGATTCGACTTGTTTTTTATCAATTTGATTCTGTTTTGATAGATAGTTGCTAATTTTATAGTAAAGTTTTTTTTGACTAGCTCCAAAATATTTTTGAAAGGTTTTGGAGCCCAAAAAATGTTCAGCAAGAAACAATCCATTATAGTGATACCAGTCTTTTGATTTTATTTCATTTGGTTTCATTTTTGAATATTGGGAGGTATATACTTTGAAGCTGATGGGCAAATGTAACTATATTTATGTAGTACCAAACAGCAGTTAATTTCGAGAAATTAGAGGTACTTCAAAATTAAAAAATCGCTGAATCTTAATTCCACAAATAATAGTAAATCCAATACCTGCCAAGATTTTTTCTCCCCAAAATAATGGGGTGCATTTAATAATAGGCCATTTTACAATTAGCCCAGATAAAATTAGCGAAGCCCATATCTTTCCACAAATTACCCATTTGCTTTCTTTGGCATCAGGTCTTATAAAATCGGCAATCAATACTACCCTATCGCCTTTACTTCCATTCCACACTTTATGTCGATTACCATCAATAAAAGCGAGCATTTTTCCTTCTTCCCATTCCCTTTCTTCGTGGCATACTCTTATTCCGCATTCGGGAAGGCCTGCCGGAATAATTAGGCCTATATGACAACGGTAGGTGGCATCTGTTTCCCCGTAATGAGACTTAATATATGTATTGGGATGCAATACGTTTATTGTGAGCAAGCTTAATTCAGGGATTGATTCCAAAATTTCCATGGTTTTGGGAAAGTAGCGACAACGTTTATGGTATCTATACATATTAGTAAGCAATGTAATAGTTTTTAGACCTGGTTCATAATAGCCTCTCCCAGTTCGCATACTGTCTTTTGAACTTAATCCACTTTGATGGTAGGCTAAAAATTCATTTAGGAACACTTCCCAGTTCTTCTCTAATATTTCTTTTTGCTTAATTATTGATGTGTTTACAAAACATGGTTGTTCATAGCAATATGGAAATAATGCATTATAAAAATGCCTTTTGTTTTCTTTATTTTGCAAATTCATTTTTTTTAGTGTAAAATTGGATTTCCTAGAATATTTTCTCGACAGCGACAGATTCAACCTTTGTATAACGAATTTAAATTTGCTTTGCTAATGCCGAGCGAGAAAAAAATCCGTAAAATGTATTATAAATATATTAAGCGGGAATGAAAGTATGCGGTAGAAGTCCAATAGCGGAACTACCCCGTTTTCTTTGGATGCATTCATTACTTTATGTTCCATAATTTTATCAAAAAGAAGGTTCCTCCTTCCTTAAATGTAGTTCTTAATTAATTGCTTTTATCCAACAATCAGCATCTTTCTTTACTTTTAAAGGGAATAACCCTCGATATGTTCCCAAATAAATTTCTTTGTTTAGAGGTAAATAATAACTAGGCTGCATTAACGACAACATTGCTCGGCAAAACCCTGGAAGTAACAATATTAATTGAAATGTTTTGGGAAATAGCATTGCATTTTCTGTAAATGTATGATTAAATAAAACCAATTGTTTTGCCGCCCAGCTTTTTAAATTGACGTGCAGTTGGATTCGGAATAAACTTCTGAAATAATAAAAATATCGACTAGTTGCATTTTGTTTCTTGAACCGAATGTAGATATACTTGAAGCAGAATGGCATGATTTATATTCAACCTAATTCTTAATATAATACAACTTCGGCTTTTGATAAAATGGATATATCTTTAGTGGAAACCGCAATAAGAAATCAAAACTACTTATGAGGATAATTCCTGAAACTTAATAATAGAAAATGTAATACTTTTCAAGTGCATGTTTTTGTAATGATGGATTACTTTATTTCTTTTTGGCTTCGAGTAAATAGATAATCACTTTTCTTGAACCTGTGGTAAAATACGTCCAATAACATATTTGGACGCGTAGCAAGAAATGCAAGTGTAGTTAATATAAAAGATGAACGAAAATTAGTGGGTAGATGTACTATTTTATATGCAACACTTACACCGCCTTCTACATTTTCAACCTGATGCCATAGGTGAGATGGGAAAAACAGAATATCACCGGGTTCTAAAATAACTTCATACCGTCTTGCATACTTGTAAAGCGGAAAATTAGGGTCATTTGTTACATACGGATCTACATGGCTAAAATTGTACGAACGGCGTTCGGCTCTGGGGTCAAAGAATATTCGCTCATTTGGTGCCCAAAGAATCCATTTTTTTTTACCTGTAACTTGAATGAATACTGTGTTTGCAAATCCACAATGAACTGGTGTCATGCTTTCGGTATTGCCCATAAACATAAAGAATTGCTGACCAAATGTGGTTGGCAAATGAAATCTTTTCAAAAAAGCTAAATCAAAATCTTTTCGCAAAGTGTAGGCTTCATCCATAATTCTGGAGAACTTCAAGTATTTGGTAGAACCTTTCTTTAATTCTGATACATATTTGGCATAAGTAGTAATTTCATATTCTTGAGGTTTGTTCCTGTCAGTAACTCCTACATTATCAATAATAGCAATTTGCTCATCGCCAAAATTCTCAGCAAAAAAATCGAAACTCCACTTTTTACAACAAGGCCAATCTTTTGCCACACTCTTAAATATAACCGGTTCATTTGTGTTTTTGAGGTGTGCTTTCATATCCGACTGGCTTATCTCTCCATATACTAACGGAATATCGAGAATTTTGCCTCTGTTGGAGTCTTTTAGCTTTGAATCAATTTCATCATAAAGTTCCTTTCTGCCTTTCCCAAAATGTTTATTGAAGTTTTTCAAGCCTAAAAAATGTTCTACAAAAAAATATAGGTTATATCTAAACCATTGTTCTCTGGAAATTCCGTTTGGCTTCATATGTTATTTGTTCTTGGGTGCAATATTATATACTTTTACTCAATAGTGTCCTAAAAGATTTTCTAGTTCGGAACATTTGTTGATTTGATTGGGCTACAGGGATTGAAAAAGGTATTTTCAAAAAAGAACCCCCTGAATTGGATTTTGGACAGGTTCGTACTTTGGTTC
>CANJNG010000084.1 GCA_947475205.1 Bacteroidota bacterium | reverse complement strand
GTTAGTATCTTTTAAAATGGAATTTTGTTTTGAAACCCCCTCCAGCTCCCCCTTTGGAAGGGGGAGAGTAAATACCTGCCGCCGGATGGGTATTTTGGGTAAGTGTTTTGTTTATAGAGGCACCCAAGAGGACTGCGTCGTTGGCAACTGAACGTTTGAAATACTGTCCTTTCGGGCATAGCCCTGATTGCAGTGGAAAGCCCGAAGTGGGAGGGGTTTGTGCGGCTGGCGGACTTGTAACGGAAAGCAGGACCCAAACGTTGGTTTGAAATGCTAAGGTTTCTGCTCCAAAAGAAATTATTGTTTGTTAAAACAAGCCATACATAGCCCGGGCTACCATAAAGTATATAAACAGGCCGATGATGTCGTTGGTGGTGGTGATGAATGGACCGGTTGCTAAAGCAGGGTCGATGTTGTGTTTGTCGAGCGTGAGCGGAACTATGGTGCCGAATATACAGGCAAACAGAATCACAATCATGAGGGCTAAACTCACGGTAAAGCTTAGGGCAAGGCTGTGGTGAAACGCTACGTTATAGGCAAGCAGCAGGAGTGAACAGGCAAGGGCATTGAGCATTCCAACCGAAAGTTCTTTTAAAAGCTTTTGGAAAATACCTGAACGGCTAAGTGTGTTGTTGGCCAAACCCTGAACGATGATGGCTGATGATTGGATGCCAACGTTTCCGCCCATAGCAGCAATGAGCGGCATAAAGAATGCCATTTCGGGGTGAACCATGAGGGATGATTCGTGGAAACCAATTACGCGAGAAGCTACTACTCCGCCACACAGGGCGACTAAAAGCCAAGGCAGGCGGGCACGTGACATTACCCATACTTTGTCGGTTTGCTCAATATCCTCACTGATACCGCTCATCATTTGGTAGTCTTTGGAGGCTTCTTCTTTGATTACATCCACCACATCGTCGATGGTTATACGGCCAATCAATCGGCCAAGGCTATCAACAACGGGGAGCACTACCACGTTGTATTTCTGCATAATATTTCCCACATCTTCGGAGGTGGTGTCGGCGGTAACGGATATTACTTCGGGGTTGTAAACATCTTCTACTATGGCTCTTACGGGGGTGATGAGTAGTTTTTTGAGGGAGAGAATTCCTTTCAGCACATCGTTGTCGTCCACCACATAAACGGCATATACTTCGTTTACTTCTTCAGCTTGGCGACGCATTTCGCGAACGCAGGTGGCTACGTTCCATTTCAAATTTACACGAATTAACTCAGTGGCCATAAGTCCGCCCGCAGTGTCTTCATCGAAATTCATGAGCCCGGCTATGTCGTCGGAATGCTCTTCGTCTTCCATACGAGAAAGAACTTCCTCTTGACGTTCTTCGGGAAGCTCGGAAATTAAATCGGCGGCATCGTCGGAGTCGAGTAAATCAACGGCTTCGGCAATTTCCTGGTTGGTTAGCCCGGAAAGGAGGGTTTCCCTTACATCTTCGTCAAGTTCGGGAAGGAGTTCGGCCTGTTGCTCTTCGCTAAGGCAATCGTAAACGAAATGGGCTTCGTCGGGGTCTAATTCGTTGTAAACTTCGGCAAGGTCGGCTTCGTGTAAATCTTCAACAAGCAACAATACAGCATCACGGTCAGCCCTTTCGAGGGCTGCACGCAACTGTTCCAACAGTTGGGCTGTAATTTCGATTGGCATTATATGTAGCTGACGGAGGAGGTTCCATTAAGGATATTTGCGGGTGCGAAAGTAAGGCTGTTAAGTTTGCAAAAGGCGAAAAGAATAATCAGCTTAGCTTATTTATTCCTTCCCTTCCTTATCTTCCATCAATTTATTCATTGCCATCATTTCCTTCATGGTACGTTGCATACCTTCGGCAGAACCATCGAGAAAAATCACATTCCCTTTAGAGTATTCTGCAAAGTTTTTCACGGCTTCGGTCCACATGGAGAATAAAATAACCGAAGTGTCGAGATTTGCTTGTTGCATTTCACGGGCAGCACTGCTCATTCCTTTGGCAACCTCTTCACGGAAAAGTGCTACACCCTGCCCTCGAAGTTGAGCGGCAGTACGTTCGGCATCAGCCGAAATCTTTATAAAGTTCCCTTCAGCTTCGGCGGCTTTAGTTTTGGTAATTAATAAAGCCTGACCTTCGTTTTCGGCAGCTGCTTTCATGTTGTTTGAAGCAACCACCTGGGCCATAGACCGCATAATGGCTTCATCAAAAATTATATCGTTTAGCTGAAGGTCGATTAAATGATAACCCCAAGTTTCTAATTGCACATCCAATTGTTCCTTTACATCCTCCACTATTTCCCTACGCAAAGCCAATATTTCGGCTTGCTTCTTGGTGGCCACAAATCCACGAATGCTTCCTTCCACGGTGCGAATAAGGGCTTGCATCAAGTTTTTTTCATCTAAAAACTTAAAGGCCACATTCTTTATTACTTCTTCGTCTTGGCTAAGTACCGCAAAAAGCAACATAGCTTTAAAATTTACATTGGCTTGGTCGGAGGTGATAGCCTGAAATTCTAATTCCACACTGCGGTTTTGGATAGAGATTTTTTTGAATACAATTTCTATGAAAGGAATTTTGAAGTTCAAACCCGGATACATTATCCGGCGATATTTCCCGAAAACGGTGATAACCGCAATAGTGCCTTGCTGCACCGTAACGATAGACAGCCAAAGCGTTAGGCCAATAAAAAGGAATAGAAAGAATGAGGAGGAAAGTAGTGCCATGGTTGTGAAATAATTTGAGGGCAATAGTAAGAAAATTGGCAGGATAAGGAGGTGTACAAAAAATTTCAAACACAGAGATTTATACCAAGGGAATTGTCCACACTGCAGCCTGTTTTACGAGGAATTTATTCCCAAGAAAATTAAGCACCATAGGCCAATGACTCGCCACACATTGGGAACGCGTTTGAGAATGTATTGGAATTTTATTATAATGGCAGGGAAGATGTTGGGGTGAGGTAGGAAATAGTTTTGGAATTAACTTCGTCCAGAATTTTAACATGCAGTCCTTTTTAGCAAAATATCCAATCCTCACTGTTAATTTGGCTTGGTGGCTATTTTGGATTTTGGCTCAAACAATCGTGCTTCATCGATTTGGCTGGAGTTGGGAAGTTTCCTTAACCGATGCCACCATTTCGAATGGACTATTGGCCATTGCCGCCGGAGTAACCGAAAACATTTATCGGTTTTATCAGCCGGGGAGCAAAAACAGACTCTATCGTTTCCTGTGGGGAGTGGTTTTAACGTGGTTATCCATCCAGGGAATACAGTTCCTGCTTGCTCATATGTTTGCTTCCAACATCGAGTATTTAACTTTCTTGGAAAAATCAGTACCGGTTCGCTATATGTTCGCTTTGCTGATGATAGCCTTTGTAACCGTAACCAGTTGGCTTTATTTTTATATCCGCGAGCAGCAAGCCGATAAAAGCCGGAAAGATGATGCCGAGAAGTTGCTGCGTGATGCCGAACTCAGCAATTTGCGTCAGCAGCTTCAACCTCACTTTTTGTTTAACAGTTTAAATTCAATTAGTGCTTTGGCGGGGTCGAAACCCGAACAGGCCCGCAAGATGATTCAGCAACTTTCCGATTTTTTGCGGGGAACACTTAAAAAAGACGAGCAGCAATTGGTTAGCCTTGCCGATGAATTAGAACATCTTCAATTATATTTAGATATTGAGAAGGTTCGCTTTGGGCATAGGCTTAACACGGAGGTAAGCTGTGGTGAAGAGGCTGGGCAAATGAAAATCCCGACCCTATTGCTCCAACCTTTGTTAGAAAATGCCATTAAGTTTGGGTTGTATGACACCACCGAAGAAGTGAGCATCAGGGTGGTGGCCGAAGCAAAACCGGGGATGCTTCATATCACTATTCAAAATCCCTTCGATGCTGAAACTTCCCGCCCCAAGCAAGGCACAGGCTTTGGATTAAATTCGGTGAAGCGTCGCCTTTCTTTACTTTATGCCCGAAACGATTTGCTCAACATATCGCAAAAGGAAACTATTTTTACCTCCACACTCACCATTCCTCAAACAAGTGATTAAAGCCTTAATTATAGACGATGAGCCACTGGCACGAAGCATCGTACTTGAATATTTAGCCACATATCCCGAAATATCTGTTTTGGAAGAATGCGGCAATGGTTTTGAAGGGCTGAAAGCCATTGCTACCCACCACCCCGATTTGATATTTCTCGATATTCAGATGCCAAAGATTACAGGGTTCGAGATGCTGGAATTGGTGGACAATCCGCCCGGAATTATCTTCACCACGGCATATGACGAATTTGCCCTCAAAGCATTTGAAGCCCAAGCGGTGGACTATCTGCTAAAGCCTTTTAGCAAGGAACGTTTTGATAAAGCCCTGCAAAAGTGGCTGAACAGCGATAAGAACAAAGCACAATTGGCTACACAAACCCTTATTGACAATAACCCTCATCGGCAAAGCGAGGAACAATCACGCGTGGTGGTGAAAAACGGGAGCAACATTAAAATTATCCCTGTGCATGACATTCTTTACATAGAAGCTTATGACGATTATGTGAAGATTTTTACCAAAGATAGTTATCACTTAAAAAAGAAAACGCTATCGCATTTTGAAGAAGTGTTACCTGTTGCCGATTTCCTGCGGGTTCACCGTTCCTATTTGGTTCAGCTAAAACAGATAACCCGCATTGAACCTATGGAGAAAAACAGCCATATTGCTGTTTTGAGCAACAAAACTCAGATTCCGTTAAGCCGAACGGGGTACTTGAAACTAAAGGAAGTGTTGGGGTTGTGATTTATTTCCTTTTAAAATAACTATTTACCCGTGTCTCGGCATTGCGGCGTATGCCATGCCAAAACAGATTGAAATCCACCAAGTGCATCACTTTCCAGCTTCGTACAAAAGGTGTTTTGGTTTTTACCCATAGCCATTTATCTTTAATTCGGGCAGTGCTTTCGAATTGTTTCTTCCTTCCCACCTTTAAAAGTATTCCTGCTTTTGTGGTGGCGGGCATGGTGTCTAAAGTCCAGGTAATGGGGTTTACGCAAACTTCACCCACTAATTTCGAATCGGACTTTGGTGTGTAGCCTTCTTTAAAGCTGGACCAAGTAACGTAGCATTGCGTTTGCATGGAATCGGCACAGGGCTTGAGCAATTGATACTCTTTCGGGAAAATGCCATAGCCAATAGAATAGGCACACACTAATTTCTGTTTCATGGCGGGCGTGTCGAAAAACTCCTTTAATAGCTGGCGGCTGTGTCGTGTACCCTGACTGTGGGAGGCAATGATTATGGGGCGTCCGTGGTTGTAATTCTTCAAATAATATTCAAAGGCAGTTTTCACATCCTGATAGGCAAAAGCCAAAGCTGCCTCGCCATTACCCGTTGTGTCGGAAAAGCAGGCAATGATGCCTTGCCGATAGCGAGGGGCATAAACCCTTCCCACTTTGTTAAACACTGATGCCTGAAATTTTACCGGCAAGCGGTCGAGGCGTTTGTTCAAGTGCTTATCGTTTACATCGGCACACCAGGTTTTGCCCTTACCGTATAATGTAGGGTAAATATAAAACACATCTACCTTTTTTAAAGAATCTTCCATCCAGGTTTCGCCATAGGGCAATGCATCGGCCTTATCGGTGCGAAATGGCAAGGCACTCCAATAGGCTTCCTTGGAATAATCGGGGGCCACGGGTTGGTCGGAATCTTTGAAGGTTGGTAGCGTTTGGGCAAAGGCCGAGCAAGACAGCACGGCCAAAGAGAGGAAAAAATATTTCATATAATGAACCAACATAGAGTGGGCGAAATTAGGGTTATAAATTCCATAAAAAATTAGCTTCCTTAATAAAAAGAAAAGCGATATACCTGATGGTCTATCGCCTTTCTTAAAATAGCTAAGTTAGCTTAAATGATAACTATTTTTTGCCAAAAGTAATGGTATGGGTAACCAATTTATTGCCTAAACTGTCGTCATAGCTAAATTTAAATGTTGATTCCTCTAATGTCCCAATAATTGCTACAGGCATTGTGTAAGCTATAGCACCAGTTCCAGAGGTAATCGTAATTTTACTTTCGCTATCATGAAATGCCCATGTATCTGCTGTGGTTTGTGCATCGGTAATATTACACTTGGTTGCTCCTTCGTCGGAGGTGAATGAAATAAGCCCCCCAATTAAAAGCATAGTGCATTAAATTCATCCCGACAGCCTTTCATCATAAAAAAAGTAAACACGCGACTTATTCTCTATTTTCTCTTCCTTCCTAAATAGTTTCAAATCATATCACGCTATAGCAATAGCACCTAAGTTTGCGACCCCAAAAAAAACCTTTGTATTTCTCACCTAAAAAAATCTGGCAAATCGTTTGGCCTCTGATGCTTAGCGGTTTCGGGCAGATGATAGTAAACGTTACCGATACCGTTTTCCTAGGCCGATTGAATGAAGTGGCTCTCGGTGCAAGTGCCATTGGCGGGCTGCTACTGGCTTCTTTTCTGATGATTAGCTACGGATTCAGCACAGGGATGCAAATTGTGATAGCCCGCAAAGATGGTGAGGGTAACCGCAGCGAAATAGGCAATGTGTTTTGGCAATCGGCTTACTTTAAACTATTCCTTTCCTTGATGATAGTGGTGGTTTTCTTGCCATTTGCACCCGTTTTTTTAGAAACCTTTGTTACCTCCCGAACTGTGTTAGCTGCTTGCGTTACGTTTATCACCATTCGCTTGCTGGGCCTGCCTTTTGCTTATGCAATATCCCTTTTCAGAGGCTATTATTCCGGCATCGGCCAAACCAAAATTATCTCCATTGCCATTGGCTCATTTGCAGTATTAAATGTCTTTCTTAACTATCTCTTGGTTTTTGGCAATTGGGGATTCCCAAGGTTAGAAATTGCGGGTTCGGCCATTGCCTCAGTTATCAGCGAAATAGTTGGAGCATTGGTTTTCTTGGTTTATACCCTTTACAGTAAGTCGTCGAAAGAGTTTGGATTGAATATTCGTCCGCCATATAGTTGGGAGGTTTTAAGTGAAGTGCTGGAGATTTCATTACCGATGATGATGCAATTTTTTCTAGCCGTAGGTTCCTGGTTTGCTTTCTTCTTGATTGTGGAAAATTTAGGCGAACGCTCTTTAGCTATCTCCAACCTTGTGCGAAATGTTTATATGCTATTAATGATTCCGATTATTGCGTTCAGCAACACAACCAATACCGTGGTGAGCAATTTGGTGGGGCAGAACAAAATCAATGAAATTATCCCTACCCTTAAAATCATACTTCCAATGAATTTGGGCTTTACCTTAATTCTGGTATTTTTAAACTTGCTTAACCCATCAATTTTATTGGGAATTTATACCAATTTAGATGCTGTTATAAATGATTCCATTACCACCATTTATATCATTTCGGGTTCGATATTCTTTTTTGCATTAGCCAATTGCTGCCTCTCCACCGTGTCGGGTTTAGGCAAAACAAATGTTGCTTTAGGTATTGAAGCACTCACACTGGTTTGTTATTTTCTCTACACTTGGTTAGCTGTTTATGTGTTTCATTGGTCGCTCGAAGCAGTTTGGTGCAACGAATATGTGTACTTTATATCTATGCTAATTATCAGTATGCTGTATCTTTGGCGATATTTTTCAAAATCTTTAGTCCATCAGAATGAAACAAGTTTACCATCTGCTTAAAAATTCTTCACTTTTAGTTCTTCTTTTTTCGCTCAGCACCCAAGCTCAAATTACCATTGAGTCAGGCGATATGCCTTCGATAAACGATACCTTTCGACTGAGTACACAACGCATCCAGCAAGGCCAATCGGTAAACCTTAATTTAACCGCAACAGGGCCAAATTCTGTTTGGAACTATACCAGTTTAAGTTCCGATACTCAAAAACTTGACACGTTCTTTAGTCCACTTGAAACACCAATTGCATATAACTTTGTTTTTACCAATTTATTGCTTTATCCCGACAATTATGCCAATTTAGCCCAACGCAGCAACACTATTCCAACACCTCCCACTGGGGGTGGAGGAGGTGGTGGTGGAATGCAATTTAATTTTAGTGATGCTTATGATTTTATTAATAACAGTTCATCGAAATACAGTATAGTTGGAAACGCATTTAAATTGAACGATGTGCCAAGTGCAAATGCTTTTGACGGTAACGATGTTGTGTATGAGTTTCCGCTAAATTATCAAAATGAATTTTCTTCTAACTCAAGATACGAAATTCATATTCCCGCCTTTGTGGACTATTATCACCGTCAAACCCGAACCACAGTTGTAGATGGTTGGGGGATGGTTTACACTCCGTATGGTGGCTTTGAAGCCATTCGAGTAAAATCTACCATTGCAGGAGTGGATAGCATAATTTTATCTGCAATACCTTTCCCGTTTGCAACTCCAAGTACAATTGTAGAATATAAATGGTTAGCTAAAAACATCGGAGAACCTGTGTTGGAAATCAACACACGCACTACTCAGGGTGGTTTTGGTGGCGGCGGTGGAGGTACATCCATCAGCAAAATTGCTTATTTGGACAGCCTTCCGCATGGAAATTTCATATTCGACAATACGGCTATTGGGGAAAAAGAAAATCTTGGGTTTGAAGTATATCCAAACCCCACTAACGATATGACTTATCTGCGGCTTATCGGCAACACTAAATCTACCGAAGCCGTTATTCGGGAAATTTCAGGCAAAGAATTGTTTCGGGTAACTATTGGAACTACAGTTACTCGCCTAAATCTATCTTCCCTTGCAGCCGGAATATATTTGGTGCAAATAGGCGAAAAGGTGTCCAAAATTGTGAAGTTGTAAATTTGTCGGGTTTGCGAGGATATACTATTTATGCTCCACCTCCAAAATATTCACCAAGCCTTTTCTTCCGGTGATTCCACATTAAAAGTAGTTGATGGCCTGAATTTAGTTATCCCCAAAGGAGAGTTTTTGTGCATAATTGGCTCAAATGGCTCGGGAAAATCAACGCTGCTCAACATTATTGCAGGAAATCAAAAACCCGACAACGGAACTATTACTATCAATGGCACAGACATTACCGGCTTACAGGATTTTGAACGCAGCAAGTGGTTGGCTCGCATTTTTCAAGACCCCTTTAATGGAACCGCTCCCGAACTCACCATTCTGGAAAATATGCGGTTAGCTTCTCGCCGCACTTCATCAAAAAACCTGACCATTGGCACAGGAGCAGATTTTCGAAAATTAACGAAAGACCACTTATCTATTTTGGGCTTGGGTTTAGAAAACAAAATAGACCAGCCTGTTGGTTCTCTTTCGGGCGGACAACGCCAGGCACTCACGCTTGTAATGGCCGCATTAGCCCCTGCCGAGGTTTTACTTATGGACGAACCCACTGCGGCCCTTGACCCTAAAACGGCAGCCATGATTATGGAAATAACCAATAAATTACACGCTCAATTTGGGTTCACCGTGGTGATGGTTACGCATAACATCAAAGATGCCGTGAACATGGGAAATCGGCTTTTAATGTTAAAGTCGGGAACTGTTTTCAAAGATATTCCAGCTGCTGAAAAGCGAAATCTTGATATAGTGGATGTTGTGAAATGGTTTGATTAATAAACCTAAAGCAAAGCCACATCATCATTTCGATGTACTTCATACCATTCATCAGGTGGGAGGTTTTTAGTTTTAGATGCTGCAACAGCTAATTGGTCGCAACGGTTGTTTTCCACATTGCTGCTGTGGCCTTTCACCCACACAAATTCAATTTTATGCTGCTTGTGAATATTGTAAAACCGCATCCAAAGGTCTGAGTTCTTCACTTTATTAAACCGTTTAGCTACCCATCCGTTTATCCAGCGTTTGTTTATTGCATCCACCACATACTTACTATCTGAATATAGCTTTCCCGAAGTTCCCGAATTTTTTAGGCTTTCCAAAGCAACAATCACAGCCAGAAGTTCCATTCTGTTATTAGTCGTAAGCCGATAACCACCACTCATTTCCTTGCGGTGTTGTCCATATTTCATCACTACACCAAACCCGCCCGGCCCCGGATTGCCCGAAGCAGCACCATCGGTATATATTTCTAAGGTTTGGTTGGGAGGATTCAAAATGCGTTTGGCTATTATGGAAAAGGTTGGCAAAGAAAACAGAAGTAAGTATTTTACTCAGAAACTGTCGCTAAATATTATCCACAATGCCGTCTTCAGCGTTTTTAAACAGAAAAACAGAAAAAGCAAAGAGGACGAGTATTACTGCAAAATCGACTATGTAAAAGTTGGAAAACGAAGCACTAATTCCGGTTGTCCATCGAAAGAAATCAATCATTCCTGCGGCAGGGTTCAGATAAATCCAATCTTTAAACTGCTCGGGAATTAGCGATACGGGATAAAATACAGGAGTAAACCATATTCCGAAATACACCAGAAAAGGGCCGATATGAAGCAAATCGCGTTGCTTAATGGAGAAAGTTAAAAGCAAAAGGGTAAGAGCAAATCCAAATAAAGCAATGCCTGCAATGGGGATAAGGATTAGAAATAGCTTCCAGTCTAAATGCAGATTCCAAATAGTCCAAGCCACAAAAAACAGGGTGAATGAAACAAGAAATTCAAGAAAGCCTACAATCACTTTCGAGAGTGGCAGAATGATTTTAGGGAAAGCCATTTTGCGGATTACTTCTTGATTGCCCAACAATACACCTACTCCCTGACTAAATATATAGGTAAAAAGCGACCATAATGAAAGCCCACTCAGGACGAAAAGAATGTAGGGAGTATCGTTGGTGGGGATTTTTACCACAAACGTAAAAAACAGGGTATAGACTACGGTTGCAAACAATGGCTGAACTATTGACCAACTGAGACCAAGCCAGGTTTGAGCAAATTTGATTTTTAAATCCCGCCGGGCAAAGGCATAAGCCAAGGATTTATGCTTCCATATTTTCCCAATATAGGTAGCCATTGAGTCGGGTGAGGAGTCGATGGAAGTGTGGGTTGGTGCAAGCTGAAAGTTCAAAGTTGGGAAATACTATTCAATAATTTTATCTACAACATAAGGAGCCCGTTTGCGAGCCGATTCTAATGTTCGCCACAAATATTCACCAATGATGGCAAGCATAAGCGACAGAATGCTACTGAAAAATGTGAGAGCATACACCATTTTAAATAATTGTGAAAGTGCTGCTCCTGTTGCCATTCGGTATAAAGCGATGCCGGAAAAAGCTAAAAATGACAAGCCGATTAACAAGGCCAGCAATGAAATAAGCTGAATGGGGAAATAGGAAAACCCAACAATGGAATCGAACAGCAGTTTGATTTTTTTACTCCAGGTCCAGGCCGATTTACCTTGTTTGCGTTTGACTCTCGTTACCGGGATGGTAACGAAGGGGTGCTTGAGCGATGAAATCAAGTAAACCTGATTGATATTGGATTCATTAAGCCGCACAATCTCATCCCGAATTTCTTTATCAAAAAGTATCAAATCGTAGCCTCCACTTGGAATATGAGGGATAGCTATTCGTTTCATCATAAAATGATATAGTGCGGCAAAAAATCGTGTAAGGATAGATTCTTCTCGCTCAACCCGCTGGCCAATCACTAATTTAATACCCTTTGTCCAATAGTCAATCATCTGTGGCAGGTGTTGTGGCGGGTCTTGCAAGTCGGGGTGAAGTTGTGAAAAACAATTGCCGGTGGAGTAGGTTAGTCCGGCTAAAAAAGCGGAATAGGAACCAAAGTTCCCGGTAAGCTTCACCAATTTAGATTCAGGGAAATTCTTTTTAAATTCGTTCATTCCCTCAAAAGTTTTATCGGTGGAACCATCATCCACCAAAATAAATTCTACTTCCACTTTTTGCTTTAATACAGGCAGTATAACTCCAATTTCAGCAATCAGATTGTCAAAATCTTTTTCGCTTTGGTAGCACGGAATTACAATGGATAGTTTTTTCAAAGGGTGCTAATTATTTCAGCAACAAAAATCGGTCAATTATCAATGCATCTAAACCGCTTGCAAAAAAACATTCCAAAGCATCGTATGGTGTTTCTACGATGGGGTGATTGCGAACATTAAAGCTGGTGTTCAGCAGCAAACCATGTCCGGTAAGAGTTTTTAATTCTTTCAGCAGGTGGTAAAAGGATGAATTCTCGCTTTCAGAAACGGTTTGCACTCTGGCCGATCCATCTATATGAGCAATTTCGGGAAAGAGTTGCTTCGCCGATTCTTTCACTCCTACATTGATGTTCATATAGGGATAATGGCCATGTTTACTTTCAAAATACTGTTGAAAATCTTCCTCCAAAACAGCTGGGCAAAACGGACGAAATGCCTCTCGGAATTTAATTTGAGCATTGATTTTATCTTTTACATTTTCTAATCCGGCGTAGGCCAAAATGCTACGGTTTCCTAATGCCCGAGGACCAATTTCACTTCGCCCTTGATGCCAGGCAATTATTTTTCCTTTGGACAAAAGTTCTGAGGCTCCCTTAAACAGGTTTTCCAATTCCATGAAACTGACTTTGCAGTTAATTAAGGCTTGTCTTATTTCTTCGTACGAATAGGATTTACCCAAATAGGGAGAGGTTTCTTTTTGAGGAGAAATTCCGTTTTGAAATGATGCTAAATAAGCTGCTCCAATAGTAATTCCTTGATCGCCGGTGAAGGGAGGGATAAAATAAGCATCTAAATCGAAAGTTTGTTCTACCTTCATGTTGGCAGAACAATTGAGGGCAACTCCACCGCCCAAACACACGTTTTTTAGTCCGGTTTGCGTAGTCCAATGACTAATTAATTCAATAAACACCTGTTCTAACTGAGCTTGTGCGGCTTTTGCCAGATCAATATATTTTTCGTCCATCGGCGTACCCGGAATTCGAGGAGGAAAACCAAGTTTCTGCTCAAAGTTACTATTCCAAAGCGATTCTTGTTTGTCGGGAGCGGGTGTTCCTTCCACAAAACCGTTCAGATACTGATTGTCGATATGGTATTGACCCTTCTCCACTTTCAGTAAAAATGATATATCGGGAAGAGTTTCTGATTTGGAATATGGGGCTAAACCCATCAGTTTATACTCGTCGGCATCGCGACGGAAACCGCAATACTGGGTAATCAGCGAATAGAAAAAGCCTAGACTTTGCGGACGGGTATATGTTTTCAAAATCTCGTAGCCCGAAGCATTCCATTTGGATATTTGGGTGGAAATGCCATCGCCGGAGCTATCCATTGTTATCACCAAAGCATTTTCCAAAGCTGAAGCATAATAGGAAGCTGCTGCGTGGCAGAGATGGTGGTTATAGAAATGAATTTCACCCGAAATGCCAAAATTGCGTTTCAAGTATTCGGCCACTTTAGCTGTTTTGTTGCCCTGCCATATTTCGCCATGCAGAGCAATGTGTGAAATGTCGGAAGACTTAATTCTCAAATACTCTATTCCTTTTTGAAGGCTTAAAAGTGGTAAAACCGACGGCGAAAATTTAACCCGGCTGAAACGTTCTTCTTCGGCAGCAAAAAGAATTTTACCATCCCGCATAAAGCAGGCGGCAGCGTCTTGGTATCCACCACCAAAACCCCCATTAATGCCCAGATAAATCATTTGAGTCCCTGTATAAAAAGCGGTAAAACTAAGTTTTTTGTGCTTTAGAGTGAAAATGGAATTTGTATTATATCCATTAATTAGGCTCTTTCATGCATATTGCCCAATAAACGAAAGCTGTGTTTCAAATGAAAACGAAAAGGTTGCAACTATATTTTTAGTTTCGCACAATATTTTAAAAACTTCTGCGTTATACTTAAATAAATTAATCTAAAATGAACAAATTAATCTTCTACGCCCTGTTGTTTTGGGCTTCAACACTGTATTCTGTTGCTCAGGATGTTGAAAAAAGCGACAAAGCCTTAACCGGTGGCGGACGATTTGAACTGGGCATTCGCTCTACCGGAAGCTTCTTCAATGATGCTAATGCCGCCGGAATGGGCTGGGGAGGGCAATTCAGATTGCGTATATTGAAACGACTAAACACAGAGTGGTACTCCGATTTTTTCACTGCAAATATTGGCAATATCGGCACTCGGAAAGATGCTCACATCGGTTGGAGCGTGATGATGTACCCTTTCAACACCGACAAATCACAAGGGAAATTTACACCTTATGTAATTGTAGGAAACTGTTTCGATGGGTCGAGGGTTTATGAAAACAATGATTTAAGCAACTCAAAACGTCAATACAGTGTAGCAATGCAATTGGGCTTGGGTACTTCATATAATATAACCGATAATTTCGATGTTACGCTTACTTGTCAATATATGAACCACCTTGGCGGACATCTTCGCAGCCGCATTGTTGGCGAAAATTATGACCAACATCTTGAAATTGTAAAATCAGGAAAAACGGCCATTGACGGGCATCTTCTAGTGTCGCTTACACTAAATGTAAAACTATTTGACCTTTGGAAATACTAAATTCCAAAATCGATTTCTTCACATTTATCACTAACCAATTTTAATTTTTCAAAAAATGAAAACGCACCTAATTATAATCGCATTATTACTGTTTGGCAATGTTTGTTTGGCTCAAGAAAACTGGCAGGATGCCATCTTCCTGAAAAATGGAAGTGTGGTAAGAGGAACAATTGTAGAACAAGTTCCGAACAAATCTATCAAAATTCAACTTTCAAACGGTGAAACTTACCAGTTTGAGATGGATAAAATTGAGAAGATGAGCAAGGAGCGAGTTAACAGCACGGAGAAAACTAAACAAAAGAACGCTAAACCTTTGATTTTGGATAACCCCGATTATAAACGTACCAAGTATCACCACATGATTAGGATGGGAATGAGCTTCACACCCGGCTTTATGCCTAAACACAGCACAGGTAACTCTTATATAAGTGGTGATTTGGAGTATTATTTGGCCAATCATCTTTCTATAATTAGCAGCAGTTTCTTTTGGGTAAACTCATCTACCCCAAAAGCTGAAGAAGATCTTATTCTACAAGGCGGAAAGGGTGCTGTGCTGAAAATGAATCACCAAAACTATTCAGGTTTCAGGATTCATATTTTGAAAGATAAATCTTTCGACCCCTTTATTGGTTTTCAGCCGGGTTTTGCTATTTCGCAAACAAGCGACAATTATAACGATAAAGATTATGCCACATACGATGGAACCTCTCCACTAAAACGGCATAACACTAATGTATCTTTTAACCCAATGGCTTCGATTGATGTAGGATTTAACTTTTATGCCGTTAAATATTTCCATCTGTTTGTGAATGGCCGTTATGTAATGAGCCGGCACTTAGGCGGAGCTACACCCTACAGCTTAAATGAGTTTATGGGGTCGTTTGGCTTAGGAATAAATGCAAATTTTTGGAATAAGCGGAAGAAAAAGATACGGCAGTAAAAATGCCGTACTCTAATTTCAGAACTCAAACTTATACCCAACGCCTTTCACAGTTTTGATGGCTTTTTCGCCAAGTTTCTCACGAAGTTTACGGACGTGAACATCAATTGTGCGGTCGCCTACTACCACTAAATCACCCCAGACCCGGTCGAGGATTTCATCTCGAGTAAATACTTTTCCGGGCTTAGAAGCCAATAGAGACAATAGCTCAAATTCTTTTTTGGGCAGAGAAAAATCTTCTCCGTCCTTTTGAACCAAGTATCGGCTACGATCAATTGTTAAGCCTTGCAGGGTCATAATGCTATCGTCAGAATCTAGCTTGCCGCTGCTTCTTCTGAGCAGTGCTTTTATTCTGCTAATTAGCACGCGGGGTTTTATGGGTTTAGAAATATAATCATCAGCTCCACTATCGAACCCCGCTATTTGGCTGTAATCTTCACTGCGAGCCGTTAAAAAGGCAATAATCATATTCTTTAATTTCGGAATATCCCGAAGTTCCCGACAAGTTTCAATTCCATCGAGGTCAGGCATCATAACATCCAAAACCACCAAATCAGGAATTTCGGCTTTTGCAATCTCAATAGCCTCTCTTCCATTGTTGGCAGTAAGAACTTTAAACCCTTCTTTAGCCAAATTGTAACGAATAAACTCTAGAATATCAGGTTCATCGTCCACCAAAAGAATTTTATGATTTTCAGCCATTTTATTATTTGTTCGCAAAAGTAAGGCAGTCCAATCTTTCGAATATTAATATTAAGTTAACATTTCTTGAATTTCCCGAAACTGTTAAATCCAGAGAAATCAGTTATCTTTGCTTTCATGGGATTGAAATTTCTGTTTAGAATTATCTTATTGTTGGGCATTTTTTTGAAAGCAGATTACGCTTTTGCTCAGGATTCATTGCCGATGCCAGAATGTGGAATTGCCAGTTATTACAGCAAGAAATGGGATGGAAGGCGAACGTCGAGTGGCGAAAAATTAAGTTCAAAAAAGAATACAGCTGCTCATAGAACCCTTCCTTTTGGTACATTAGTAAGAGTTACGGATCCCGAAAACTGCAACTGGGTAATTGTAAAGATTAACGATCGGGGGCCACACATCAAAAAACGTATAATCGATCTAAGTTGGGGGGCTGCAAAAGAATTAGGCATTATTGCAAAAGGCTTGGCCAAGGTGGAAGTAGAGGTGATAGGGTTTAAATAAATTCTTATAGTATGTAGTTTTAAGTGTAATGAATCAATAGCGTCCTAAACGATTAAAATAGGAGAATCGGGAATAAGTATCTCAAAATACCTTTGAGTTGCATAACCACACCCAATTCTCCGATGGCAAACATAACACTTTTCGCCCAAATTGTATCCAAACTGGATAGGAACAAATT
>CANJNG010000083.1 GCA_947475205.1 Bacteroidota bacterium | reverse complement strand
GTCGAAAGGGTATCTCGTAACGACGTTTTTCGTCCGTTCTTGCAAACGAATCTGACACTAATATAGTGTGTCTTTCTTCTTGTTTCTCTTTCTCCATTTTGAGTTTTTTGTTTTCAAAATGTGTCAAGTTTTTTTAGGAGATGACAATCGACCTTCCAGTTCTGTATTTATTGAATTTAGCTTTTCAATTTACCATTAAACGCCAAAACATTTAATACTAAGCTGTGTTTTTGCCTATAATATATATAAACTTCATTGCACCAAAGCGATTGAACTACCTTTGCGGCTAAGAATTTAAGCTCATATTATGTCGAACTCCACTTTAACCTATTCTCCTACTTTAATTGAATCACAGGCCGATGCCCAACTGCAATCCATAGCCGAAAAGGTTGTTAACTCTATCCGCATTACGCTTGAAGATGGTTTGGCTTTATATGAAAAGGGAACTTTGGGATTTGTAGGAAGTTTGGCCAATTATATTCGGGAACGAAAACATGGCGATAACACCTATTTCAATCGCAACTTCCATGTTGAGCCTACGAATATATGTGTGTTTGATTGCAAATTTTGCTCTTATAGTCGCTTGCTGAAACAAAAAGATGAAGGATGGGAACTTAGTTCTGACCAGATTTTGGAAAAATTGCGTTCTTACGATGGCGTTCCAATCACAGAGGTACATATCGTGGGCGGCGTGCACCCTAAAATGGGCTTGCACTATTTTGCCGATTTGATTAAAAAGGTAAAAGAAATCCGTCCCGATATTCACGTTAAAGCCTTTACAGCCGTGGAACTTGATTATATGTGCAGAAAAGCAAAAGTGAGTTATGCCGAAGGTTTGCAAATACTAAAAGATGCCGGACAAGGCAGTTTGCCGGGTGGCGGTGCCGAAATATTTGACGAAGTGTTGCGAGCCGAAATTTGTGGCGATAAATGCACAGCAACCCAATGGTTATCCATTCACGAAATAGCCCATAACCTTGGCATGCCCAGCAATGCCACTATGCTTTATGGCCATATCGAAAACTTTGCACACCGTATCGACCACATGAATAGATTGCGTGAATTACAGGACAAAACAAGCGGCTTTAATACCTTTATCCCATTGAAGTTTCGGAATAAAGATAACCAAATGAGTCATATTGCCGAAGTTTCACAGATTGAAGATTTGCGTAATTATGCTGTTTCCCGAATTTTCTTAGATAATTTCGGACACATAAAAGCATATTGGCCAATGATAGGACGCACCACCGCACAAATGGCACTTAATTTTGGGGTAGATGATATAGACGGAACTATCGACGACAGCACTAAAATATATACTATGGCTGGAAGCGAAGAACAAAAACCTGCTTTAACAACCCGTGAATTGGTGGATTTGATTAAAGCCACCGGACGCAAACCCATAGAACGAGATACCCTTTACAACGTGGTGAAGGATTATTCGCTGGTTGATTAAAACATTAGTTTATTCTAATTTCTATTCCCTATTCCACTCTATTTCAAAATACTAATTTTTGTACTTTCTCCGCCTATTAAATTCTCCGAAATCCAAATCTTCAAAAGTCCTAATTTCGTGTCCCGTTTTAAAGGTGAGAAAAGTTCAATTCATTTTATTTGTTTTTGCCCTTTCGATTGGTGGGTGCACTAAGGTTATCGATTTTGATGTAAGCGAAACGAATATTCGCTTGGTGGTGGATGGTTCGGTTACGAGTGAGTTTAAACGCCATCAGGTTAGATTACTTAAAACAGCTTCGTATTTTGCCGATAAACCAGCCAAGGTAGTGAGTGGTGCTGATGTTTCAGTGAGTGATGGAAGTAAAAACTGGGTGTTTGCTGAAGTGCCTGCGGGGAGCGGAATTTATTTATCGGACAGCTTTGCCGGACAAGCTGGAATAACATATACGCTTACTGTTAATAGTGAAGATCAATTATATACCGCATCTGAAACGATGCTAACCGGGGCTACTTTAGATAGTTTTGACATCAATCAAGAATTTAAGCCTATTCCATTTGAGAATAAAACTGATAGCAGTTTTACTGTTTCAGTTTGGGGACAAGAAGTTGGTGGCGTGAAAAATTACTATATGTGGAAGTTGCAAATAAATAGTTCGCCAAACTTTACCGATACTTTAAAGAATGTAAACTTTCTGGACGATACGGGGATTGATGGGGTGTATATTCCCGGTTTCCCCATTTATAATGTGGAGAAGAAATATATTCATTCCGGAGACACTTTTTCGGTATTGGGATATACCATCACTAGCCGCTTTTATGATTTTATGCGAGCCATTTTGTTGGAAACCGACTGGCGAGGGGATAACCCTTGGGATGGGCCTCCGTCAAATATTCCAACTAATATAAGTAATGGGGCTGTGGGCTATTTTCACGCTTCATTTGTGTCGAAGAAAACGAGAGTGCTTTGAGAAGTGGGACGCACGATTATACTGATTAGCTGATTGGAAAACTGATTTTAAAATTCATAAAACCATTAGTTTTTTTTTCTATTTTGCAATCTTCACCAAATACAAGTCCTTTCCTCCCTTGCCTATGCTGTTAGTTTCACCTACAATAACATAGCCCAAATCGGTTTCTACAATATCGTACCCCCTTTCATATCCGCTGCCACCATAGCCTTCCTGAAGGATTAAATCTCCGTTTGATTTCATCTTCACAAAATAGGCCTGGTTGTCGTTTCCGAAACTTGAAGTATAGCCTGTGAAAAGGAAATCGGTGGATTTGCCTTGAATAACCGCTTCGCCACCGTCGTGCATATCGCCGCCTACTTCTTTTTCAAAAATGGGCACAGAAAATGAATTTACTTTTATCGCAAACAGATTATGCAATTGGTCGATACTGGCGGTGTGTGCACACAATAAATAGTTGCCCGTAATGGTTCTTAAAATGTTATGTGGTTCTTCGTATCCTGCACCACCAAAAGTTTCTGAGCTGATTTCAGTTCCGTTGGCATCGGCGGTGATTAGCCATAAATCGCGGCCACCTGCTCCTGATGATTCTGTATAGCCATAAATCAGAAAATTGCCGTCGGGTAAAAAGGCAAGACCACTACCTCCGTCGTTTGCTACACCGCCATACGTTTTTTGCCATTGGCTATTGCCGTTAAGATCTGATTTTATTACCCATACATCGAAATCGCCGCTTCCTGAGGATTTTGTTCTTCCTACAATGTAAAAGCTTAATTTGTCAGAAGACGTTACTATGTCAAATACTTGGTCGTCCATTGCACCACCAAAGTTTTTTTTCCAAAGTTCTTTTCCGGCGGAATCGACTTTTATTATGCCAATATCAAGATCCCCGTTTCCTTCGTGAATATCGCCTCCCAAAATATATCCATCATTCACTGCTGCTATACACTTACCAAAATCGTCACCAATCCAGCCAAGAGATTTCTCCCACACTAACTCTCCATCGAGGCTTGTTTTTACCAAATAAAAATCACCTTGGGAGTCCTTCATTCCTTTTGTGCTACCAAGAATCAGCAGATTGTTATTGTCCCGAATAATTGAACGCCCCTCATCATCAGAAACTGAGCCGAAGCTCTTTTCAAAAGAACTAACAACTTCTTTCTTTTCTATTATATTGGGCTTATGGTTACACGAAAAAAGAATAAGGGAAAGACATAGACAGAAATGTGCTGGATAATGGGGTTTCATTGGGTGTGTAAAGGGCATGCTTCTTGAGAGGGTCAATTCAAACCCCTACACACTTACCGTTTTAGCTTTCTCTTCCTCAATACGAATCACCTCTGAAAGTGTTTTCAAAATGCGGTTCGATTTTTTTACGAAAGGATTATTCAAATCCCAAACATAACCTGCTAACACCGAACATATTTGATTTTTGAATTGCTCATTGATATTGGGTGTAAAGAAAATGTCCTGTAATGTGCCGTCATACCATCCCGCCACATAAGAACGGAAGGTGTTAATTCCCTGTTGGCAATGTTCGGTGTAGTCCTTTTCCCAGTCCACTTCTTCGCCATTCAGAAACTTGCAGACTAACCGTGCAGCATTTGCCCCACTTTCGGAAGCGAGAGTTACACCGGATGAAAAAATGGGATCTAAAAACTCGGTGGCATTGCCTGTAAGGACAAAACCTTTGTCGTAAAATTTAGTGCTACCTATCGCATAGCCTTCCAAGGTTTGTGTTTCAAGTACGGTTTCGCAATCACGGAAGCGATCGTTTATTACTTTATCACTTTCTATCATTGCCCGAAGTTTTTCTTCGAGTTTATTGCCGGGATATTCTTCAAAGTATTTCGGGTCGCCCACAAAACCCACCGATGTAATTCCGGTAGAGAAAGGAATCATCCAAATCCATAAATCGGTGAAATGAGCCACAACTGTAATGCGGAAACCATCTTCACCATCTGGGCGACGGCTATCGTTAAAATGAGCAAAGAGGGCTTTTCGTGGTGGAAAAGAGGAGGGTTTGTCCAGTCCAAACAAGCGGGGAATCACTCTTCCATAGCCACTTGCATCAATAATATATCGGGCTTCGATGGTTTTTATATTTCCATCTTTATCCTCCACTGTGGTAACTGAATCGGTGCCATGAATAGTAATATTGGTAACGCCATGTTCAAACCAAACCGGAACACCCTGCTTCTGTATTTCTTCGGCCAAAACACTATCAAAACTGGCTCGGGGTACTTGCCAGGTCCAAGTCCAACCTTCGGTGAACTGGTCGGCAAAATTGAAGGTGCAAACCGAATCGCCCTTTACAAACTTTGCCCCAAATTTCTGCTGATAGCCTTGCTTTTTAACGGCTTCTAATAGTCCGGCTGCCTCCAAATGTTCCATGCAGCGGGGCAGTAAACTTTCGCCAATTACAAAGCGGGGAAATTTCTGCTTTTCCACCACCATTACATCAAATCCTTGCTTTTTTGCGATTCCTGCAGCCACACAACCCGATGGCCCAGCCCCTATCACCAATATGTCTGTTTTTGTCATCCTAAAAATTTAGATGGAAACAAAAGTATAGGAGAATAGAGTTGAGTATAAAAATATTTGAATTGAGCAGACATGGGTGGCTAAATATAACAGCTATAGGCCTTTAATCAAACCAATTAATGTCATCTGTTGCCAATAGAGATTGACATTTCATTCAAAAAAAATTGAGTAGCAAGTCAGGGAAACCCTTTCTCGCTACTCAATTACTTAATACTTTCTACCTAATACTTATACTGGCTTATTCCTTCACCACACTTATCACCTTCTTGAAATCGCCTGATTTAATAACGATGTAATACATTCCTTTAGAAAGGTTATCGCCCATTTGCAATTCGCTTTGTGAAGTTTTGGTTTCAAAAACTACCCGTCCGCTAACGTCGGTGATGGTTACTGTTGATTCCTGATTGTCGAAGTTCAATTGAATGGTTACTCCGTTTTGGAAAGGATTAGGATAAGCATTTACACTTAGTTCATCAGAAGCATTGTTGTCATCTCCATCTTCCAAACGGTTTGAACCTGAAGCTGTGATTGAACAAACTGATCCATAAGCTCCCCATGCATTGTATTTTAAGGCTCTTACACTTACATTGTATGTGTTGCCTGCTGCAACTCCGCTTATTTGGTTCAATTTGAAGCTTGGGTTGCAACTTGAATTGATAACCAAGCTATAAGTTGCTCCACCGTTAACTTTCACCAATTTGATTTCATATTTGGTTGCTCCATTGATTTGGTCTTGCAATTCAATAGTTGCATTTAAGTTAACTGATTTACCACATCTGTTATCTTTGATACGTGTGGTTTTGGCAGGTTTGATGCTGATTGTGCAAGCAGAACCAAAGTTTGACCAGATACCGTTAACTTTAACTTTAACTCTTACACTGTATGAAGCACCTTCAACAAGTCCATTTAAATCTTCCAATTCAACTTCATCATCTTGTGTTGTGTAAAGAACAGCTGCACCGCCTGCTAGAGGAGAAAATTCAAATGTATAAGCTTGGTCGCCATCAATTTCATTTTGTAGTTCGATTTCATCTTCCATATCGAAAGTCTTGCCACAGTCTGAACTTGAAATGCTTGGTGTAGGTATTGCAGGAGTTGTGATTGTGCAAGGAAGACCATAAGCTTTCCAAACACCACCTACTTTAGCGGCAACCTTTACAGTGTATGTAAAACTTCCCAACAATAAGTCAACTTGATTTGAATTCATTGAAGTGCTTGAACTTCCACGTGTATAAACAACGCTGAAACCAAGACTTGAGTTTTCAAAAGAATATCTGTAGTTTGTAGCATTTGTAACCGCGATACAGTTTAGGGTTGCAGACAGTGAAGAAAGTGTGATTCCGCATGAAGCATTGTTAAGACGGGTGAAGCCTTCATCAATTACACCGTTGCAGTTATTGTCAATATTGTCAGCAATTTCAGTAGCGGCTGGGTTAGCAGCATTGCTAGCATCGTTACAATCGGTGTGGTTTAAAACATATCCAGATGGTTGAGTGCAGGTAGTGATGCTTACAGAAGGATTTCCGTAGCTATCGCTGTCAGCATCTATGTAATAAACGTTTGAACCTGCACCTTCGTCAATTTGACCGTTGCAGTTATCGTCAATTCCATTGCAAACTTCAGTAGCAGATGGGTTAACAGCAGCAGAAGCATCGTTACAATCGTTGCTATTGGTTACAAAGCCTGATGGCTGAGTGCAAGCAGTTACTGTATTTAAAGCAGTTCCGAAACCATCGGCGTCAGCATCACTAAAATAAACAGTTGAACCGACACCTTCGTTGATTTGACCGTTACAATTATCGTCAATACTATTGCAAATTTCGGTAGCAGCTGGGTTTACGGATGAATTTCCATCGTTGCAATCGTTGCTATTTATTACATATCCCGCAGGTTGGCTGCAAGATGAAATACTTGTGGAACCACCAAAACCATCACCATCGGCATCCGCAAAGTAAGTTGTGAAAGCTAAACCATCATCGGCAGTTCCATTGCAATTGTCATCTGTTCCGTTGCAAACTTCAGCAGCAGCAGGGTTGATAGATGCAGAAGCATCGTTGCAGTCGGTGTTGTTTGAAACATAACCCGATGGAGCTGCACAAGCCAGTGTGGAAGCAGAACTTCCGAAACCATCGCCATCAGAATCAGCATAAAAAGTGGACTGAACACCTTCATCAGCACTTCCGTTGCAATTGTCATCTACACCATTACAAACTTCGGAAGCCGATGGATTTACGGCAGAAGAACCATCGTTGCAATCGCCGTTTGTTAAAACATATCCTTCTGGAGCAAAGCAAGAATTAATTGCTGCACCTGCACCAAAGCCATCGCCATCTGCATCTAAAAAGTAAGCTGATGTAGCAAAGCCTTCATTAATTGCACCATCGCAGTTGTTATCAATTCCATCGCAAACTTCCTCGGCTTGTGGGTAGTTTGCAGCATTATCATCATCGCAATCTTCGCCATTAGTGCTGTATAAACGGTTAGCCGGGGGAGTTAGGCCAAAGCAAATTTGCTCCATACCGTTGGTGAAGCCATCAAAATCGTTATCAATAAATAGTGTTGCCGCTTGAAAAGCGAAAGGATTACCATCGTTGCAATCGCCACCAAAAACAGCAGTTGTATTGAAGCCTGCTCCGGGAGCATTGCAACTAGATTCATATTCAGTATAGTAGTTGTCATTATCAGCATCTAAATACCAAAATGTAGGTTGATTAACGTTAGCATCTGCATCATTGCAATCGTTACCGTTTGGCCCGATGGAATATCCTTCTGGAACAATATCACCATAACAAACGGCTTCAAGACCGCCTGTAAAGCCATCGCCATCATTATCTGCAAACAGGTCAATTGAATTGTAAACGGTGTTATCATTGTCGTTGCAATCAGCACCCGATGGATAAGGCAAATAGTTTGGAGCTACTGAATCTCCATAACAATCAAACGATGGAGTATTAACTGTGTAACCATCGGCATCTAAATCGGCATACACTTCGCCATAATACCAAATGTTCGCAAAGCTATCATTACAGTCATCGCCATTTTCCACAAATCCGCTCGGAACATTCCCGGAGCATCCTTGAACAGAATTGGCACCGTTTCCGTAACCATCTCCATCGTTATCTAAAAAATAAGTTACCTCATTCCCCGGGCAATCGTCTTGGGGTATAAATGTGTTTGCAGTTGCAGCGGTTGCCCAGAGGCAGGTTAGAAGTAGTAATGATTTTTCATAGCAATAGAAATTATATTGGTTAGGGAAATGTGTAACAGATGAGTTTTGGCTTTAGTTACAGCACCCTTACTAAAAATATAAAACTATCGACAAATGGTTGTTTATTTCACACTAATTGATTTTACACACTTATACCCATTCATAAATTTCGGATAAACGTTATTGTTTTAATTTATTTTTTAAAACGAATATGGACATTGCAAAATGAATTTATTTGGTGAAAATTGGTTGAAAAAAGCTCTTTAAACCCAAATTAAGCGTTAGCCAAATTGAAAGGCGGTGAAGAGTTTGTTGCTTGATTCCATAAACCATCGAACCATTTTCGTCTTTGCTTTGACAGAGCGATTTTCAGGTGTATTTCACCATTTATATTTTGGAAGTATGCCCCGATAGCGAAGGTTTTGAACCTAAGTGTGGAGAGGGTGTGCTGCACTTCTGACTTTAGCACAAACAGCCTGAAAATAGCCATTAGGTTAAAAGCGAACATTGCAAAGAGCAAAGCAGCTTCGGTGGGGTAAAATTCCTTTAGATTGAAACTCTCTAATCCGAAGTCTTGCTTTAGTTCCTTTATCCTATTCTCTGAATCTCCCCGCCCACGGTATAGCCGCCATACCTCGACAGCCGGGAGTTTTAGGTCGGTTACATAAGCGGTGTAACGGTGTCTGTAATAATCTTGCGTACCCTGAAATATGTTTAGTGTCTTGCCCACAGCTGTGGAGCGGTCTTCGAGTTTTTGCCTTACCACTACTATGCGTCTTGGGTTTTCCCAGTATTCTGCTTGGTAGGTGGTCTCGCAAATCTCTATTCCTTTATCAATGGGTAACCAGTTTTGGTGCAGCGAAATCATCTTTTGAATGGGTTTGTAAAACTTCACAGCCATCACATAGTTGATTCCCTTCATTTCAATAAAATCCAAAACATCTTTGGAGAAAAAGCCACTATCTAAGCGGATTAAACCTACTGTTTTGCCTTCGAGGTTAGCAAGCGTGTCCTCCAAAAATGCCTTGAAGTTGCTGCTTGCTCCAGTGTTGCCGCTACGAAGCCAAAAGTTAGCTACCAGTTTTACATCGGCAATAAAAGCCATCAGTGGGTGGTGGGAATTACGGCCTTGCTTCTTGGGATTGTAACCCTTTGCGGCTCCTTCTTGCTCTCCGTATCTTGTGAGGATGCTGGAATCGCAATCCAAGGTAAAATTGTCGAACTTTATCTGTTTGAACATCCACGAAAAGAAATGACGGGATACCGAGGCGTTGGTCTGCATTGTGAATTTCCTGAAAAACCGTTTGTAGGCATCATTGCTCGGGGCTTGTTCCCAATCGAATATTTTGCTTAACGTTTTGTCCTGACGGGTAACCTCGGTATGCAAAAACTTGTTCGCCCCGCACCATACGCTGGCAATGAATGACTCCATTACTTCATAAGGTTTATACCCTCGATTAGAACCTGGTTGGGGCATATCGGGGCAGTCTAAAATCTTGCTACGAAAGTCCATTTTATCCAACATCTTCTTCAAAAATATCAAACCTGACCACGGCGTAATCTCTTGATTGGTATAGGTTATCTTGAAATTCATACTGCAAAAATATCTAATGTTAAGCGTTAGAAATAATCCTATCACTTAATTTGGGTTAAATGCTAAAGAGGAATAGCATTAAAAATAAGTGGAACTTTACACGGAAACACAGAAAACACAGATTCTCACAAAGTATTCTCTGTGTTCCTCTTTGCTCTCTGTGCCTTCGTGGAAATGTAAACCAATCAATATCCCGAAATCAAACCAAGAAGAAAAGTAGATCTTCTAATTTACCCTACCATCTTCCACCTTGTCTTTGACCTCGGTGGTTAGAAGTTTTCTGCATTGCTTCACGTTCTGCTGTACCACGGGCAGGGCGTTGCGGACGAGGTGCAGGTTTCTCCACAACATGATTCATTAATGGATAGGGATGTTCTTCAATAACCGGAATCTGTTTCCCGATGAGTTTTTGAATATCTTTCAGATATGCCTTTTCTTCTGCATCGCAAAAGCCAATCGCAATACCGCTTGCCCCAGCCCGGCCTGTACGACCAATTCGGTGAACATAGGATTCGGGAACATTCGGCAACTCGAAATTAATAACGTGGGTAAGTTCATCAATATCAATACCTCTGGCAGCAATATCGGTAGCAACCAGAACACGGGTTATTTTAGCTTTGAAGTTGTTCAAGGCATTTTGTCGTGCGTTTTGGGATTTGTTTCCATGAATAGCCTGCGATTCTACGCCTACTTTCACTAAATCTTTCGCAACCCTATCTGCTCCATGTTTGGTGCGGGTAAAAACCAATGCCCTTTCGATACTTTTATCTTTCAAAATATCGGCAAGGAGCTTCCGTTTGTTATCCCTATCCACAAAATAGACTACCTGATTAATTTTATCGGCAGTGCTTGACACGGGAGTAACTTCCACCTTAGCCGGATTGGTTAAAATACTGGCCGAAAGTTTTACAATCTCGGGTGGCATAGTAGCCGAAAAGAACAGCGACTGGCGTTTAACAGGCAATTTGGCGATGATTTTCTTAACATCGTGTACAAAGCCCATATCCAGCATTCGGTCGGCTTCATCCAAGACAAAAAACTGGATATTGTTGAGATTAACGAATTTCTGGTTCATCAAATCAAGCAGTCTTCCGGGAGTTGCAACCAAGACGTCTATTCCGTTGTGCAAGGCTTCCACTTGCCCGTGTTGGCTAACTCCTCCAAATATAACTTTATACTTTAGGTTAGTTTTCCGTCCGTAGTTTTCGAAGCTTTCGCCAATTTGAATGGCTAATTCACGTGTTGGGGTAAGAATCAAGCTGCGGATTTGGCGTTTGCCGGGAGCCAAATTGCGGTCTTGTACCATTAATTGAATAATGGGAATGGCGAATGCTGCTGTTTTTCCGGTGCCGGTTTGAGCACAGCCAAGAATATCTTTACGATTAAGAATTAAGGGAATTGCTTGTGCCTGAATAGGCGTGGGAGTTGTGTATCCTTCTGTTTTTAGAGCCTGAAGGATTGGCTCAATTAAGTTTAAATTTTCAAATGACATTTAATATTAGTAACGTTTTAGACCGGATAATTTAAAAAGGTTCACCTCCTCCGGTCTGCCGAAGGGAATTCTTTTATTACCGTAAAATGTTCTAAAATCCGGACAGTAAAACACCGAATGTACCAAAGGAAATCAATTTTCCTATTTCTTGAATCGGGTCAAAGGTAGGCTATTATTAGCTGACGGAATTAAAAAATAGTTTTTCGTTCTTTCAGCACCGTGAATAACCCAATAACTATATTGGGTAAAAAATACGAAAGGTGTACATAAAAAGTAAATAGTCCAAAATGATGTTTTATATCAGGTGTAATATTAATCTGTTCAATTTCGGCTATTTGAAGCAAGACTAAAAACAATCCGTAATGCACCACACCAATATTTCCGGGTGAGGGCAAAAAACTTATAATAATCATACAAAGACATAGGTAGAAGCAATTTGGGAGTGTTCTTACATCACTAAACACATCAGTAGCATTCATAATGAGAAGAAACTGAATACTAAAAAAAAGAAACTGCACTGCACCGAAGCCAATATATTTGAATAAATATTGCGGGGTTCCCATTCGGCAAAACACTGCCCTGAAATAAAGAAATATTCGATATCCCTGCACTCTCAGGTATTTAACAGGAACAAGTGTCTTAAATAGCCACTTGACACTATTTTTACTTTTAATAAGGAATATCAAAAGGGCAAATCCACCCAAAAATCCCACTGCCAACATCAACAGAATATTGCTTATAGCATTTGAAACAAATCCATTGGTAGCAAACCAGATTAATATTAACCAGGCAAAAACTTGAGTATCTATTACTTTTTCGACTACCAGCATTGCGAAAGAGGCTGTAAAGGAAATATTATTTTTTCGGCTAAATTGCAAAACCCTTATCCCGTCTCCAATTTTAACAGGCAACATACAATTGTAAAAATTACCTACCAGTATACTGCTCATTGCTGAAATAGGCTTATCGAAAGGCGAAATTATCTTTACCCGTTCAGCATTCAGCCATATCGTAAACACGAAAATGCACATTGCCATTACAAAGTATGAACTCTGTTCGCCATTCAATTTAAACATCGAAAAGCTGAGATCGCTTTGCTCAATCATAAATATGAGAAGGCAAACACTTAAACCAATCCCTACGAATCCTTTTAAATAGGAGAGTTTGAATTTCATGGCCGTAAAAGTATGGTCGAATTAGGTAGAGATTCAATTCATATTTTGCAGTATCATAAACTCTACAGCGGTTTCAATGTATATTTGCCCACTTGAGATAAATTTAAGGTATAGACACTAAATTAATAGAATATACAATGGCTGAAATAGTTAGAATGCCCAAGCTAAGTGACACAATGACTGAGGGTGTTGTTGCAAAATGGCACAAGAAAACTGGCGATAGTGTTAAATCTGGCGAATTGTTGGCCGATATTGAAACTGATAAAGCCACCATGGAATTTGAATCATTTCAGGATGGTGTTTTGCTGTATATAGGTGTTCAGGAAGGCAAAGCCGCCCCCGTTGATAGCATTTTAGCAATTTTAGGAAAGGCCGGAGAAGATATTTCGACTTTGATTGCCGATAAACCTGCCGTAGCAACTCCAAAGCCCGAAGAAAAGAAAGCAGAACCCGTTAAGGAAGAAATAAAAACAGATGTAAAAAAAGAAGAGATTGAACCCGTGGTTTCGGCACCAGTTAGTGCTAAAGAAGAAAGATCAGGCAGGGTAATAGCCTCACCATTAGCAAAAATGATGGCCAATGAAATGGGGGTAAATGTTAGCAAAGTAAAAGGCACAGGCGATGGCGGACGCGTCGTGAAGCGAGATGTAGAAAATTATGAATCGGGCAAAGTAAAATTGGTACAGGAAGAAAGTTATACGGAAGTGGAGGTTTCGCAAATGCGGAAAACTATTGCCCGCCGCCTTAGCGAAAGCAAATTTACTGCTCCTCACTTTTATCTCACGTTGGCAATAAATATGGATAGAGCTATTGAAGCCCGTATAGCCATAAACGAAGTGAGTCCTGTAAAAATTTCGTTTAACGACTTGGTTATAAAGGCCGCTGCACTATCATTAAAAAAGCATCCAAACGTAAATTCATCGTGGCTGGGCGATAAAATCCGATACAATAACCACATTCATATTGGGGTGGCTGTAGCTGTAGAAGATGGGCTTTTAGTGCCGGTTGTGCGTTTCGCCGATACCAAACCTTTATCCGATATTGCTTTGGAAGTAAAAGATTTGGGCAAATTGGCCAAAGAAAAAAAACTTCAACCCGCCCAATGGCAAGGCAATACCTTTACCATTAGCAATTTGGGAATGTTTGGTATCGAAGAATTTACGGCCATCATTAATACGCCTGATGCCTGCATTTTAGCCGTTGGAGGAATTAGCGAAGTACCCGTTGTTAAGAATAATCAAATTGTACCCGGAAATATTATGAAAGTTACTCTAAGCTGCGACCACAGAGTGGTAGATGGAGCTACCGGTGCAGCATTTCTGCAAACCTTTAAAAAGTATCTGGAAAACCCGGTGCTGTTGGTCGGTGAGGGAAATATTTAGATCATACAATAAGGATTTCTCTGATTTTATAACGGTAGCTCTTTGGGGGCTGAAGAATAAATCCTGATAGCCATTGATAGAAACTGTTTTACAAATTACCCTAAACTAAATAAAATTTAATCTGTTATACTTCCACCTACTTCAAAAATCACTAAAATCGCTGCCGAAATCAAACCCCTATTATGTCTAAAACAGCTCAGCTAATTCTCGACGGAAAAACTTATGAATTGCCCGTAACCATTGGAACAGAAGACGAACACGCAATTGATATTCGCAACCTCCGCGACCTCACAGGACACATCACTTTAGATGTGGGATATAAAAATACTGGAGCTACCACCAGTGCAATTACCTTTTTGGATGGAGAAACGGGTATTCTTCGCTACCGTGGCTACCCCATTGAGCAGCTAGCTGAAAAATCTTCTTTCTTAGAAGTGGCTCATTTACTCATCTATGGTGAATTGCCAACAAAGGCAACTTTGGACGATTTTTCTTCCAAAATTACCCGCCACACCCTCATTCATGAGGATATGAAGCAGTTTTATATGGCATTCCCTCGTAAAGCCCATCCAATGGGCATTATGGCAGCTATGATTAGTTCGCTAAGTACTTTCTACCCAGAATCATTAGAAACCAACCGCGACCCCGAAGCTGTTAATCTAACTATTTACCGTTTAATGGCTAAGATTAGCACTATTGCAGCTTGGTCTTACAAAAAATCAGTGGGTCATCCGATAGTTTATCCATTAAACAAGCTCAATTATGTAGAGAATTTTCTGAATATGATGTTTGCCATGCCCACTGAAGAATACAAAATTGACCCGGTGGTGGTGCAAGCCTTAGAAACATTACTCATTCTGCATGCCGATCACGAACAAAACTGTTCAGCAAGTACCGTACGTATGGTAGGAAGTTCACAGGCAAATCTATTTTCATCTATTGCGGCAGGAGTAATTGCTCTTTGGGGACCTCTCCATGGTGGTGCAAATCAGGAGGTGATTGAAATGCTGGAAATGATTCAGAAAGATGGCGGAAACATCCAAAAATGGGTGGACAAAGCCAAAGATAAAAACGACCCTTTTCGCTTGATGGGCTTCGGTCACCGGGTGTATAAGAACTTCGACCCACGGGCACGAATCATCAAAAAAGCCTGTGATGATGTGTTGTTAAAATTGGGAGTGAATGATGAAATTCTTGATTTGGCAAAAGCCTTAGAAGAAGTGGCTTTGAAGGATGAATATTTCATCGAACGCAAACTATACCCGAATGTTGATTTCTATTCAGGTATCATATATAAAGCCATTGGTATTCCAAAAGAAATGTTCACGGTAATGTTTGCTATTGGTCGCCTTCCCGGTTGGATTGCACAATGGAAAGAAATGATTGCCAATAAAGAACCAATCGGTCGTCCCCGCCAGATTTATACCGGTCCCGGCGAACGCAATTATTCAAATATTGCGAACAGGTAGGTTGGATAAATGACGAATTACACCGTTTCTAATAAAATTACTGGACAGTCTTTCAACTTGTAACGGATTTTAATCCATTGTTACTAGGCGAATCATTCCCTGTTGTAAAAATTCATTCCACTACAGGCAACTCCAACAGGGTAGAATCAGGAACAACAGTTTCAGCCTTTTTGAGGAGTTTAGCTGCCGGCCCGGTGAGTTCAACCCCGAAAATCATTTCTTTGCGTATTTCTTCGGGAAGAATGCCCCGTTTAACCAAGTGGCCGCTTATCACCTTAAAATAGTGTTCCAATTCAGGTTTAAGATGCCCGGTGGCATCAAAGCGATAACGGAAATATTTAGGTGATGGCACTATAGCCGATAGGAAAATACTCTCATTCAGTGTTAAATTCCGAGCTGATTTATTGAAGTAAAACTCAGAAGCCTGACCTATGCCGTAAATCTCAGGCCCCCATTCAATAACATTCAGATACACTTCATACATCCGCTCTTTCGAAGTAAGCCTTTGGTTTTCGATGAGCCACACAATGAGAATTTCTTCCAGTTTGCGGGCAATGGTTTTATTGCGGGTTAGGAATACATTCTTCACCAATTGCATAGAAATGGTAGATGCACCTCGCACGAAGCGTTTCTCTTTAAAATTGGCCGTAATGCTCGAAGCAAACGTTTCCATATTAAAGCCCTGATGCCCAAAGAAACTGCCATCTTCGCTACTCAAAACAGCTTGTTGCAGTAGGGGGTTTATCTTTTCCAAGGGAACAAAATCCGGGTTCGATTCGCCCACGGCAAAGGTTGTAAATGGAACACCTTTTTCAAACGCCGTGTATAAGAATTCATCCCGCATCATAGACAGATTTGTAGCCCCCATTTTCAGAATCTTAAACTTATTTGGTTTTAATCCGGCATCATACACTACTTTTTCTGGATGGTCGATATGGATAGAGAAGTTGAGATGAAAAGCCAGTTTCCCTTCTGTTTTAATCCGCTCCACCGATGAAAACAGCCCCGAAGGAAAGGCATCGAAGAAGTCCTGCGAAGGGGTTTCGGGCATATTCAATTTGAGAGCCACCACCCGTTCAGGTTTTCGATGGTAGCAAAAATACGGATTTGCACTCATGTTGGCAATCGTGAAGTGTGAAGTGCTATCTATCTCCACAAAATCCTGACCTATCTTCACATCAAACTCCGCTCCGGCAGTATCTACTTTCACGAGTTTGGGCGAAATCCGCCAATGCTCCATTTCCAATTTCTTTATCCGAAATGCACTTCTCAGATTAAGCTCTCCGTTACTAAAACCCTTATCGGCAAAGCTAAAATCGAGTTCCTGCACCGAAGCCGACAAATCTAGCGTTGATTTAAGAATAGGAAACAAACCCTTTGCTCCTCTGCGAATCATTTTCCCCGAAACTTCACGGTCTTGCTTATTTGTTTGACCTATAAAGTGCCAATAACTTTTGTTTTTGCTTTCATAAATCCCTGCCCAAAAATCATATTCTCCCGCTGCTGATTCCATTTGAGGAACCAGCATAATAGTTTTAACCGTATCCTTTTGGCCAATTATGCGGAAATCGGAAAGTTTATAGGCCGAAGGAATTAAATCAAATAAAGTTCCGATAATGCGGTCGGCAATGGCTGAGTAGCCTCTCTTTTCATC
>CANJNG010000082.1 GCA_947475205.1 Bacteroidota bacterium | reverse complement strand
CGACAAGCCTTTTGATGAACCAAAGTACGAACCTGTCCAAAATCCAATTCAGGGGGTTCTTTTTTGAAAATACCTTTTTCAATCCCTGTAGCCCAATCAAATCAACAAATGTTCCGAACTAGAAAATCTTTTAGGACACTATTGATTCAGTATGCTGTCACCATTCTTAAAGTAATATTGTAATGAATGATATATATTGTGGTCAATAAGTTGCGGGTTTACATGCTCATAATTAAATCCCCCTTTGCCGTGAAAGGACATGCTGACCCTCTCATATTTAGAGATTGCACATTTTTCTTCAATTGTATCATGGAAATACAAAAATTCAAGTGGGATTGTATCTCCGTTTGGGTTAACATAAGCCAAATTTTGATGAGGAATCTGATTTACGAATGCTCTTTGAGATTCAGAAAATACTTTAATTTCTTCTGCAGGAATTGTGCAATCGGGTTCTACAGTTATTGGTGTTGGTGTAACTTCTAGAGGCAATACTTCTTTCCTACACGAAGCAAATACAATGCTAATCATAAACAATACACTCCATTTTAAGCCTAACCTGTATTTTACGAATTTAAACATTCTTTTAATTTTTGTCAAATGTATAGAAATCTATGAATCCCAATCAATTCGGAAAGTATTTGAATCAAAAAAACAGACATTTAAGGCTAAGGGAAGTACACAGTTTGTTTTGCTCACCATGCATTGCCTTCCTAAAATAAATTAATCGCCATTCCAGCTTTTTTTATAGCCTTGCGATGCCAAATTTTAGAATGAGCGTAACCACGGTATTCAAAACTATTACCAATAATCGTCTTGCTGTTTTCGGGCTAATGCTATGCCTGGCTTTTGCCCTTTATGCCAATGTGTTGCGGGGCGATTTTGTTTTTGATGATAATATATTTATCGAGAATAACCAGTTTGTGAAGGAAGGGAACATAAAGGCCATTTTTATGGGTGGAATATCGCAGGGCAGCGGGCTAAACGATAATTTCTACCGCCCTTTGCAGCAATGCCTGTATGCCCTTAGCTATAAACTTGGAGGGAAAGAAACTCTGTATTTTCATTTTTGGAATGTGCTATTCCACGGCTGCAATGCCTTTCTGGTGTTTTGGCTGCTTAGTTTGCTATTTCCCAACCTGAGAAATGTAAGTTTCATTGTTTCGCTGCTTTTTCTGCTGCATCCGGTTCAAACGCAGGCTATAAGTTATATTTCCGGGCTATCCGAACCGCTTTCGGCTTTCTTTGTACTTAGCAGTCTAATAGCCTATTATCACATAACTAACCAAAAAGTAGTATATCAGAATTTGCTACTTGCCTTGGCGGCTGTGCTTATAGGGGTATTGGCTCTCTTTGCTAAAGAAAATGGGGTTATTGTAGCTCCACTTTCCTTTTTGCTGCTGGCTTATCGGTATTATTCGCAAAAAGAGCCGCTAAACCTGTTTCATAAAATTGTACCCGTTTTGCTGATGGTATGCGGCTTAAGTTTTGTGTATGTGAAACTTACTCTGCTTAATTTCACGGGCAACTTCGGCCTCAGCGACCAAGACAATATATACAATGATGAATTGTGGGTACGGCTTTTCACCTTCATCAATATTTTTACTGAATATGTCAGGCTGCTCTTTGTTCCCCTTGGGTTGCATTACGAAACACCTTACACAGCCTATGTAAATCTTTCGCGTCCGCAGGCAGTTTTAGCCCTGTTGATTATTGCATCCTGGGCAGTGTTCGGCTTTTTAGGCTTTAAAAAGAAAGACTACATCCCAGCCTTTTCTTTGTTGTGGTTCTTTATGTCCGTTGCTCCTGTTAGCGGCATTATTCCGCTTAACTCTATGTATTTAGAACACTGGCTGTATATGCCCAGCATTGGCTTTCTGTTGCTGATGGTGTATTGGATAGATAAGGCCATTGGAAAATACTCATCGGCGTGGATGTTGCTCATTCCTGTGTGTGTTGCCTATACCTCCATTGTTTATGCTCGAAACTCCCAATGGGCCGATGCCGAGAAATTCTATCGCAACGAAATAAAATTCACTAAGAAATCAGCCCGGATGTATAACAACCTTGCTATGACTTTGGCCGATCGAAAACACTGCGACAAGGCAGTAGAGTATTATCAAAAAGCCATAAAACTGTATGACATTTATCCGCAATCGCATCACAACTTAGGCCGGTGCTATGAGGATTTAGGAATGAATGTAGAAGCTGCCAATGAATACATAAATGCCCTTATGCTCGACCCCAACTTTCAATATTCACACGCAAAGCTCTACAATCTGCTTTTAAAGCTAAACGAAAAGCAGCGAGCCGAAAATTTTGCTCTTCTAAATAAAAAGATGAATAGCGGCCAACGCCTCACACAAGAGGATATTAAACAGGCTGTAACCTTAGCGGGTCAATAGGTTTATCCCATTTTAGTAGTAATTTTAAAATTTCGGTGTGTTAATATTTGTAAATTTCTCTACTTTGGCCGAAAATTTTGAAATCATGAAAAGAAACCTTACTCCAAAATTATTCTTCGCTATAGCTGCATTAGCCTGTTTAGGCTCGCTGAGCTCATGCTATAAAGATTATTTCGACACAAACAAATACACCACAGCCGATTATCAGCCGGGTATAGCGGTGCCATTGGTTCACTCCACATTAACCATTGACCAAATTGCACCCAACGGATTGGGTTCGGTAGTAAATATTGCCAACGACTTTTTTGTAACGCTTATATACGAAAGCACCCGCACTTCGCCCACCGCCAATGAAATGTTTCGCTTTGCTGACCAAAATTTTAGCGATAATGTTACCGTAAACGGCAGTGAGGCTTCGCAGTTAAATGGCGGAAGTCCGGTTACTAAAAACGTAACAGGAAATAGCGTAATCGTTCCGTTTTCTCCATCAAATAACGAGCAAGTTATCGGAATCACCTTTTCGGCAGGAAGCTTGAAAGTTACTTTAACAAACTCTACAACGGCTAAGGCACAGGTTACTTTCAAATTGCCTACATTTATTAAAGGTGGCCAATTCTCACAAAGCATCAATGTAAATGCGAACTCAACGGTAGTTTCTACTTTTGATTTAACCGATTACGTTGCCACCTTATCGCAGTTCAATACTATTGATTACGATTACACGGCGGCTTTCACCAATGGCAGTGGCGGCACATCAGGCGGCGACGGAGTTCAGGTATCAGCCAATATTTCGGGAGTAAGTTTTGCCAAACTTTCGGGTAAGTTGGGCACACGCACTATTGATATAATGACGGATACAACTTTTATAACGCTATTCAACAATACCGACATCCCCGGAAACCTAAATAGTCAGTTCAATATTTTATTGCCCGAGCTTAAGGTTACCTTGGGGTCTGATATGAAATTGCCGGCCACCACTCAGGCAAACCAAATGTATGGATCTTCCTACAATTTACCAGCTATTAATCTTTTTGCTCCAAGTTTATTTGCCCTATTAAACTATCCAAATCCCAATGTTGCAGGTGAATTTAACGTATCACCACCATTCGTTGCTGATATTAACAACTCAAATATCAAAACTATTGTGGATGCTAAAAGAAATTACTTGGTTACCGACTTCGATGCAACCATTAATCCACTTGGTGGAAACGCTATAAATGAAGTGTTGGGCAATGGGACTTTCTCAGTTAAAAAAGAATTAAGCCTTCCACTTCGTGGTTTAGCCTTCGACTTTACTATTCAAGATACGCTTGATTTTTCATTCGGACAGGATATTGACAAAGTGCAAGAGGCTCTTTTTCGGGTAGCTATCATTAACGGCTTTCCGGTAGAAGGCAATATTCAATTGTTTTTTACCGACGATAGCTATAACATTTTAGATTCTCTCATTTATTTCCAAGACCAAAAAGTTATAGCCGCTGCCCCCACCGATGAAAATGGGAAATCTATCGGAAAAACACCTAAAACTACGGATATTTTGGTGGATGGCCCAAGAATGGCTTTGCTCAAAACAGGTACCCAGATAATTATTCGTGCTCGAATAGCTTCAGCCAACAATGGAGCTAAACCGGTAAAAATATATTCAAGCGATGAAATTGACATTAAGCTTGGAATGCAAATGAAATTAGCGGTTGGCCAACTTTAATTTATACCCTAAAACACTACAGAAATGAACAAAATATACTCCTCACTTCTTTTTATCGTCGCATTAAGTTATTCGGCTTTTTCGCAGCAAGACTTTACCGTAAATGGTCTTCCCATTATCCCACAAAGCAATTACAGTAACCCCGGGATGTTTAAACCAATGGGCGGTTATTTTGGCTTACCACTAATATCATCGGTTTACACTAATTTTAGTAACAGCGGTTTCACCTTGGCTCAAATAGCCACTCATCCGGGTGGGAAATACGGCGATTCTTTAGTGCTGAACCTCGATAATGTAATTGGTAAACTAAAGAAAAATGAACAGATAAACTTCAACACTTCTATAGACCTTTTCAACCTTGGATTTCGCATAAAGAAAAACTACTTTATGCTAAGTGTGCGGGAAAACATAAATGTTCAATTTCAATACTCGCAAGACTTCTTAACCTTTGCTTGGAAAGGTAATGCTGCTTTCTTAGGTAAGGATGTAGATTTATCTAAAATGGCCTTAAATGCTTCTCACTATCGTGAGTATGCTTTGGGTTATTCGAGAGAATTTGGCGAGAAACTAAGCGTTGGGTTGCGAGTGAAATATTTGTATGGAATGGAAAACGTTACCACTTCAAAAAATGAAACAACACTGTTTACCGATGCTACATCTTTTGCTCTCACTGCAAAATCAACTATGCTGATTAATACCAGTGGGCTTACAAATTTTGATACCATATCTACTGATATTCCCGGTTATTTATTTAAACGGAAAAACAATGGTTGGGGATTAGATTTAGGCGGTGAGTATAAAATCAATGATAAATTTTCGGTTTCGGCCAGCGTGCTTGACCTTGGACAAATTATTTGGAACGATGTAACCAACAAAAGCTACTACACCGAAAATGCCAATTTCACTTTCGATGGATTTAAGCTAAACAATATTGTGAATGCTCCCGATTCTGTGGATGTTGTTCAGCAATTGGGCGACACCTTGAACAAGGTTTTTAAAATTAAAGAGAAAACCGAGAAATATAGTTCTCCGCTCAATTCTCGTTTTTATGTGAGTGGAGCTTACACACCGTTTAAGAATACCACCGTTGGCCTTTCGTTTTTTGGTCAGTTTGGGAAAGGTTATTTTAAACCTGCCGGTGCGGTTTCTATTTCACAACGTCTTGGAAACATTTTCCATGTTTCGGCAAACTGGAGTTATATGAACCGCAGTGCATCAAATATTGGCTTTGGCTTTGCTCTTAATCTGGGACCAATCCAAATATATACTGGTGCCGATAATGTGATGGCCGCTTTCCAACCTCAAAATGCTAAGAATGTGCATGCTCACGTTGGGCTTAACCTAATATTTGATTACCGCAAAAAGAAAGACGACAAAGCCAAAGATGGCGAAGTGGATAAGAAAAAGAAAGGGAAAATTAAAGACAGGGATGCCGACGGAATTGATGATAAAGATGATAAATGTCCTGATGTTGCAGGTTATGTTGCCTTTAACGGTTGCCCCGATAAAGATAATGATGGCGTTCAAGACAGCGAAGACCAATGCCCCGACACTGCAGGAATTGTTGAAAACAAAGGCTGCCCTTGGCCAGATAGTGATAAAGATGGCTTGATTGACCGGGAGGATTCTTGTATCACAGTTGCTGGGCCTAAAGAAAACAAAGGCTGTCCTTGGAAGGATTCAGACGGTGATGGAATAACCGATAATACCGATGGATGCTTATACGTTGCCGGACCAGCAGCTAATAATGGTTGTCCTTATGGCGATACCGATAAAGACGGTGTGTTTGATGACAAAGATAAATGTCCGGACAAACCAGGTCCGATTGATAACTCTGGTTGTCCATATGGCGACCGCGATGGTGATGGTGTGAAAGACAACGCCGATGGCTGTCCTGATGTAGTTGGACCAGTGGCTAACAATGGTTGCCCTTTTGGCGACACTGATGGTGATGGAGTAACCGATGATGTGGATAAATGTCCGAAAACGCCAGGTCTTGCTGAGCTGCAAGGCTGTCCTAAAATTGAAGAAAAGGCACAAGCCGTGTTGGATTTGGCTTTCAAGAATTTAGAATTCAAAACAGGAACTTCAACAATTAGTCAGGAATCGTTCTTCTCGCTATACAAATTGAGCGAACTGTTGAAATCTAAACCAGATTATCGTCTGCAAATTGACGGCCACACCGACAGTCAAGGTGTTCCGGCTAAGAATCTTGAGTTAAGTAAGAAACGTGCCGAAGCGGTAAAAACCTTCCTAATTGGACAAGGAATTGGAGCTAGCCGCTTAAAAGCTGAATGGTATGGCAGTGCTAAACCTATTGCTGATAATGCTACTCCTGAAGGCCGGGATCGTAACCGAAGAGTAGAAATGAAGGTGATTTTTGAATAAAGAATAAATCCTTAAACCAAAAAAGCCCGAGCAAATTGTTCGGGCTTTTTTGTGCAATAATCCTAACCCAATTTATCTACAATGAAGATAATACTACTTTTGGCGGTATTCATACAACGTTATCAATAGCCACCTAAATTCAATGTTCATTAACTCCAAATGGCTTACCCAAATTTTAGGTCTCCTTTTCTTCGGAACCCTCTTTGCTTTGGCTTGGGTCTTTTTCAAGGAGCGAATGCTTACGTTTGATCCAGCTTACTTCTCTTTCCGCATAATTCAAGAGCACAAATATGATATTGAGTTAGGTCGCTGGGGTTCGGTAGTATCGCAAATCATTCCGTTATGGTTGTATGAGCATGGTTGTAGCCTAAAAGCATTCTTGCAAGCCTATTCGGTTTCTTTCATAATTATCTATTACATTATTTTTCTGGCTATTACCCTTCTTCTAAAAAATGAAAGGATTGGTATAGCCATGATGATTTCGCTTTGCCTCACATTTAGGCACTCATTTTATTATTCCACCGCTGAACTTTATCAGGCTATAGCTATCAGTATGCTTATATGGGCATTGCTCGTTAAGTTGAACGATGAAGTTAGTAAAACCATAAAGTACGTCTGCTTTGGTGTAGCCTTAATTCTGGTTTATGTAACCTCATATTATCACCAACTCTCGCTTTTTGCATTACTTTTCATCGGGCTGTTCGAGATTCTCAACAAAAAACGTTACAAAGACTTTTGGTTAATTGGCTTCGTTCTTTTTACTTTGGCGTGGTATTATATTCGAATAAAAGTATTAACCACCACCACCTATGAAAGCGGGAAAATACCCACGTTTGATGTTTTCAGGGAACAATTGCCCCGCTTGCTTTCCTTGCCAAGTTTTCATTACCTAAAACACTTTGCAAATAGGAATTTATGGGAATTTGTTGCGGTTATGGCTCTTTGCAGCTATTTTATTGTGAGACAGAAAAAATGGTTACTTGGCCTTTTTGTGTTTAACTTTATTGGGGGCTTCATCATTTTAGATTGCATTACCTATTACAAAGGCGAATCGCCAATTATGTATGAAAACTACCTCACACTTTTAGGGCTTTTTGCCGCCGTAACTTTATGTGGAATTTATGAAAAAATCATATCAAATACTTGGACTATAGTTTTAACTACCATTACATTAGCTTGGAATCTGAATATCATTTATGGATGCCGTGAACCATTTAGCCAACACATAGCTTATTTGCAACGCCTTACCAATGAAGCCCACAAGCATAACGATAAAAAGTACCTCATAGCTCAGGTTAATTTCCCATGGGGATATGCTTGGAGTGATTGGGCTTTACCTTTTGAAACACTTTTATACTCTTCTATCCAGGGCCCTGATTCTTCTATTTCAGTAATGTGTGCCGAAAACATTTCGCAATACGATAGCTTGGTAAATATGGAGAATGTGTTTTTAGGTCCACGCTGGGCCGTAACTTGGTTTTGGAGTAACAGTCTTAATCAGAATTATTTCCGAATTCCGCCAACTCCTTATAAAAAATTAGCTACATCACAAGCTGATTCAATTTTTAACGAAGCTATTTTTACTAAGGATAATATTAAGATTATCCCCCAAAGTGAAGTATTCGTGGCTTCTAAATCTGTCAATATTGTAGTACCCATTACCATCATTAATAAATCAGGTCAGCTATTAAGGTCGATTCCTGATACATCATCAAATTCGGTAAAGCTTAGTTTTCATATTTGTTCTCCAAATGGTAAGCGTTTAGGATGGGGGGGGAATCGGAATACATTGGAGTATGACATTGCCGACACTGTTCAATACGACTTAGTTTTAAATCAGGCATTAAAAAGAGGGGAATACCTTGTGGATATTGACTTCGTAACGGAAAATAAACGCTGGTGGGAAATAAATTCGAGATTTAAATTAGTGGTTGAGTAATTCAGCCTATTCATTCTCACTTACAATATTGCTTTACCGCTTCCATCGCTTCCGGTGAACCTAACTCTTCAGCTTTCTTAAAATCGGTGCAAGCACCTTGCTTTTGGCCGGCATCTACTTTGGCTATACCACGGTTATAATACACATCGGGTTTTGTTGGATCGAATTCAATTGCTTTGGTGTAGTCAGCAATTGCCCCTTGAAATTCGTTTAAGCCCTTTTTCGCCACAGCCCTATTGAAATAGGCATTTGCATTGTTTGGTTTAAGCTCAATAGACTTATTGCAATCGGCTATCGCACCTTTGAAATCTTGCAAAATTCCTTTGGCATTAGCTCTACTAGCATATACATCGGCACGCTTGGGGTCGAGAGCCAATACTTTGCTGAAATCTTCAACTGCTCCTTTAAAATCACCGGAACGGAATTTTGCATTTCCTCGATTGGAGAATGCTTTGCCATATTCCGGCTTTAGTTCAACGGTTTTGGTGAAATCGGCAATGGCTCCGGGTTTATCATCCAATCTTGATTTAACGCAACCTCTGCTATAATATGCATCTGCATCCTTGGGGTCGTATTCAATGGCCTTTGAATAATCTGCCATAGCTCCTTTTAAATCCTTTAAACCTTCTTTGGCATTTCCTCTTTTTTGATATGCCAAAGCATAATCGGGCTTCAACTCAATGGCTTTTGTATAATCGGGAATAGCCCCCGTATAATCTTGAAAGAAACTTTTATTTACTCCTTTTTTAAAGTAGTCTTCTGCGGTTTGTGCAGATGCATTTAAGCATACAAGCAGCATGTTGGCCATAAATAGCAGGTTTATGTTTTTCATTTCAATGCCCGAAACGCCATTTCAGAAATAAAGGTTTTCTGATTTTAGCAAGATTTTAAACAAAACACAATTGAAATAGTTGAAAGCCGAAAGTTTTACAACACCTATTCAGTACTTGCATTTCAAAAAGAAATATAATTACCGACAAACAAATTCTCACCAAACCCCCATTCCGTTATTTTTGGCACGAAATTATCTATATCGCCGGAAAATAATTCCTGCATAGCATCCCAATAATGGAAGAAACCGCCTCAAATCCTGAACCACCAATTCCAAAGCCTCGAAGGGCATGGTGGAAACGGTTGTTGCGTGCGTTTCTTTTTCTGTTTTGCTTTCTTGTAGTGCTGTTGGTTGGGGCTTACGCCGCTTTTCGCAGTCCTAAAGTTCAAACCAAACTTACACAGTTTTTAGCTGCCGAAGCCTCCAAGTTTCTTAAAACTAAGGTGGAGATAAAGGGTGTAGATATTGAATTGCTTAATAAAATTGTTCTCGAAGGCTTGTATGTAGAAGATTTACGACACGATACACTTGCCTATATCGGCGAGTTGAAAGCAGGGCTGAAAGATTTAGATTTAAAGAACCATCATCTTGATGCATCAAAGGTTACGCTTACCAATTTAAGTTTTTTTCTACGCCATTACAAAGGCGAGGAAGATTTAAACCTGCAATTTATAATTGATGCTCTTGCCTCTAAAGACACCACCACCGACACCACTAAAGCAACCCGTTGGGTATTGGATTTTGATGGTTTGAAAATAAATGATGGAAAGTTTAAGTTCAACGATTTCCGCAATGAACGCTACAGCCCGGGTATGGAATTTACCTTTCTCGATATAAAGGGAATTCAACTCGACTTTGATAGTGTGAACATTTCGGGCGACACCATAAGTGCGTATGTGAACCATCTTCAGGCTCGCGATAAATGTGGAATAAACCTTATGCACCTGCAAGGAAAAGCTGCCATCGCACATAACTTTTTACATATTGAAAAACTAAAACTCCAAACCCCCTTCTCCAACCTCGATCTCGATCTTGATTTCAAATACAATCACTGGGGCGACTGGCTCGAATTTGTGGATAGCGTTAAAATAAATGCTGACATCCGTCCAAGCCATCTAAACTTTATCGATATTGGTTTCTTTGCCCGTCCACTCTTTCGTTTAGATATTCCGATGGATATTTCGGGAAAGATTAAAGGCCCAATTTCTAATCTGAAAGCGAAGAAGTTAGACGTGCATTATGGCAAGGCGACCCACATTTTTGGCAACTTCGATATAGCTGGACTGCCCAATATCGATGAAACCTTCTTCACGCTTAATGTCGATGAAATTACCAGCAACCGGGCTGATATCATCACAGTGCCATTGCCACCTTACGAAAAAGGAGAGAAAATTCCCATTCCCGATTTGTTTGACAAGTTTGGGCAAATGAAATTTAAGGGCAACTTTACCGGATATTATTATGACTTTGTGGCTTATGGCAGTTTCAACACGGCTTTGGGTGATTTCAGAACCGACCTTTCCATGAAGAATGTTTCCAAGCCCGAGGAGTGTATTTATTCAGGGAAGGTCGTTACCGATGCATTCAACATTGGTGCTTTGGCCGGAAATGAAGAGTTGTTTGGCCGCTTAACGGCTAATGTGGATGCTAAAGGAAAAGGATTGACTTCCACCTCTATGGATGCGGTAATTCAGGGCACGATTGGTGAAGTAGACTTTAAAAATTACACTTACAACGAAATAGATTTAGATGGTCATTTCTTCCATAAAACCTATACCGGGCGGGTAGTTACGCACGATGAAAACCTCAAGCTAGTGTTCAACGGGGCGGTGGATTTAACCGATACCATTCCGGCTTTTAACTTTCAGGCTGAGATAGAAAAAGCCAATCTTGATAAACTTAATCTATTCAAGATTGATTCGGCCATATCGGTGTCGAGTAGTATTGACGTAAATTTCAAAGGAAGCACGATTGACAACGCTTTGGGTACAATTTCTTTGCAGAAAACCCGCTATATTCAGAATAAAGACACTGTTTTTGTGAAGTCCTTGGTAGCGAAAATTGAACAAACGGCTCAGGATAAACTTATCAGCCTACGAAGCGACATAGCCGATGCCGATTTTAGAGGAAATTTCACCTTTGCCGATATTCCCGAAGCGGTAAATCACCTGATGTTGCACTATCTGCCACGCTATGCAGGGGCTTTCAAAATTTTAGAAAAACCTTTGGATATTGATGTGGATTTAACGCTCAAAAACACCGATTTACTGGAAGTGATGTTTGTGCCAAATCTGCATATTAGCAAAGGCGGGAAAATTGAAGCCAGCTACAATTCTACCACTGGAGATGTAGCTGTAAATGGGAAAGTGCCTGAATTATATGTGGAGAAAAAACTCTTTCAAAACATCAGTATTACTGGGAAAAATGCTGGCGAAATGTTGGATTTGAAAGTGGGTGTAGAAAGATTTGTGTTTGGCGACTCGGTTTGGATAGACAACATTCAATTACAATCCAACACCAATAATGATACAATGGATTTCGATTTGGGTTGGGCTAACACTGATTTAGTTCGAAATTCGGGGAATATCCGTGGGCTGTGGGCGTTTTCGGATGGAAAGAAGATTAAACTCGACCTGAAAGATTCTGAGATTTACTTAGCCGACTCGCTCTGGAAGATTAACCCGATGTGCCAGATTGAAATTGACTCAAATGCCATTGGAATAAAGCAACTTATTTTCCATAGCCGTCAGCAGCAGTTGAGCGTTAATGGCAAGATTTCGCAAAACAAAGACGATAAACTTACGCTAAACATCAGCCATTTTGAACTATCAAATCTCAATCCGCTTACCAAAAAGGCCGGAGTTGCTTTTGGGGGATTAATTGAAGGACGGGCCGATTTAGCCGATGTGTATAAAGACCTTATTGTAACCGCTGCAATAAATGCCAATGGCGTTAAAATTAATAACGAACTCATTGGCAATGGCGATATAAAAAGCGTTTACGACAATCTGAATAAAGCCTTGCGGGTAGATGCCAATTTCACCTCCAATGAAAGCAAAATATTAGGACTAAATGGATTCTACTATCCCGAAAAGGATAAGAATTCGCTGAAATTCGACATCACTTTAGATAAACTTCCGCTGAAATTGGTGGAGCCGTTTACAAAGGGAATAGTGTCGAATTTTTCGGGAACGGCATCGGGAGCAATCCATGTAGGGGGTGAGTTGGATAAAATTGAAACAGATGGCAAAGTGAAACTCAATAACGCCCGAACCACTATTGATTATCTCAATACCACTTATACTATCGATGATGAAATTAGCCTAAACTCCGAAGCCATCGTTGTTAAAAACCTGCATCTCCGCGACCCCAAAGGCAATGTGGGAATTGTGAATGGAAGAGTAGTTCACCATCATTTTACCGATATTGGTTTTGAATTGAATTTAGATGCCAACAAGCTTTTGGCCTTAAATACGAATGGAGATTTAAACGATATGTATTTCGGTAAAGCCTTTGTAACCGGGCTGCTCAAAATGCGAGGTGGCCTAAAAAACATAAGTTTTGAGGCTGTGCTTAGAACTGAAAAAGGTACATTCCTTAGTATTCCATTGGGAGGAAGCGGCGAAGCCAATAGTGCCGATTTTGTGAAATTTATTTCCAAAAAAGATACAACGCTAAAGCTGAGCCGTACTACCCGTTTGACCAAAACCAATATTGCTGTTAATCTTGATATAGATGTTACCACCGATGCCGAGGTGAAGATAATTTTTGATGAAAAAGTGGGCGATGTTATCACTGCCCGAGGAAATGGAAACATTAAACTAGACATTAACACTAAAGGTACTTTTCAAATGTTTGGAGAATACACTATTGAGAGCGGAGGCTATTTGTTTACGCTTCAAAATTTGGTAAACAAGCAATTTAAAGTGGATAAAGGCGGACGAATAAGCTGGGCAGGAAACCCTTTCGATGCGGATATTAACATAGTGGCCAATTATACCACCAAAGCTTCGGTATATGACTTGCTTCTAGACCCAAAATACCAAACAGGCAGCTATCGGGTGGATTGTAAAATGACTATGACTGGCCGACTATTGAATCCCAATATCAATTTCGATATCAATCTTCCCAATGCCACATCGGATATTCAGCAAACTGTTAGTCAGTCCATCCCGGCTGACGATAAAAACCGTCAAGTGTTTGCTTTATTGGTTTTAAATAGATTTTTCCCTTCCTCACTAGGCCAAGCCCAACTTCCCAAAAATGAGCAACAGCAACCTTCAGGCACCAGCGGAACAACATCCTTAGCTAACAGCACCAGCGAGCTTATCAGCAGTCAGCTTAGCAATATGCTATCCCAGATAAGTAAAGATTTTAACCTGGGAGTCAAATACCGCCCCGGCGACCAGCTTACGAGTCAAGAACTACAGGTAATGGTTTCCACCCAATTATTCAGCAACCGCATTACTGTGGACGGTGCTTTCGGTTACAAAAACGGAGCAACAGGCAGCACCACCAGCCAAACCAATATTTTGGGCGATGTGAATGTGGAATACAAAATCACTACCGATGGCCGCATCCGAGCTAAGGCTTTTAATAAAACCAACGACCTGAACTTGATTAGCTCCAACTCTGCTCCCTATACCCAAGGTATCGGTATCTCTTTCCGGCGGGAGTATGATACCCTAGGGGAATTGTTTCGAATATTCCTGCGGAAAAAGGAAAAGATGAAGGAAGGGGCTTAGATTCTAAAACACCTTTCAATTACTTGCTATTCTAAGGTAAAATAACCATCAATGTTGCCCGCGTTGCAACCGCAGCAGAGCACCCCACAAAGTGGCTCTTGGATGCGAATGGAAAATAAAAATAAATCCAAAACTTCTTAGATACAAATTACGCTATCTAATAACGAGTTCCAGCGGGGAATTACCTCCGGTGAAGGCTTTGCAGTGCATGGAGTTGTGGTTTTTCGGTCATTGAGCGATTTCTCAAAGCTCACCCATAGGTAACCGAGGAGCAGCGGGGAAATAATTCATTCTAACTCAGTTTTTTTTGAATACAGAAATAGTCTTTTTGATAATTACTATGATAACTAAGGCCAATATTCCGCCCAGTATGCCTAAAACAAATTCTTTAATTAGGATTGGCCACTCGGATAAAATAGGATGCAAATATTCAATATTGTGTGCAAATATGCCGCCCGAAACAAGTAATAATGCTATGGTTCCTACCACCGAAAATATTCTGATAACAATTGGTAAGGCTTTAACTAATGACTGACCAAGTTCGTTTAAAATTCCTTTTTGGTTAGATTTCTCAATAAGCATAAATCCAAAATCATCCATACGAACAACCAGTGCTACAATGCCATAAACACCTACCGTAGTGAGGATGGAAACAACTGATAAGGTTAATATTTGTACACTTATATTTTTGTTTAAAACTGTGCTTAAAGCAATGATTACTATTTCAACAGAGAGTATAAAATCGGTGGTTATAGCTGATTTTATTTTTACTTTTTCCAATTCAGCTTCTTGCCTAGTTTCTTCAGTTTGCTTTGGAGGGTGATTTTTATGAAAGAAGTATTCTGCTATTTTTTCTACACCTTCAAATGCGAGGTAAAAACCTCCTAGAATAAGTATGACTATTATGGCAGCCGGTAAAAATAAATTTAGCAATAAAGTTACAGGCACAATAATTAACTTGTTAATAAATGAACCTTTTGAAATAGCCCACAAAACAGGAATTTCTCTGGAGGAAACAAAGCCTGTTGATTTTTCGGCATTAACGGCCAAATCATCACCAAGTATTCCTGCTGCTTTTTTTGTGGCAAGCTTAGCGTTAATAGCAACGTCATCCATCAAGGCAGCTATGTCGTCTAAAATTGCAAAAAAACCTGAGGCCATAATGGTACTAAATTTAGTTTGATGATAATGTAACGTTGGAAAGATTGAAGAAATGGAGGGGGGCGGTAACGTTCATTATAGGTGCAACCCCCGAAGGGCTAACAGATACAAAAATATACAAAATGTCCTATCCACAGAAACCTGTTTTATGCCTTCAAATCCCTTTAGGGATGGAATATCGGTAGAAATAGGATTACCCCCTATGAATGGAAATCCCTTTAGGGATGTGATATTGCATTTTGCCATGGCCTACGGAATTCAATATTTCATCCCTAAAGGGATTTTGGGTGGATGGGGCTTTCTTTTGTTTTCTACCGATATGTCATCCCTAAAGGGATTTTAACGTGTGGAAGATATGCGAGGGCCGCCTCCCACCGAGCTTCCAACGAAGCACCGAACCTCCAATTTAAGCACAAAACTGTCGGACGAAGCACGGGCGGCTCTTGCATATTTTTTGTTAAAGGATGGGCTTCTTTCCGTTCGTTGCACTGTCGGTGGAGTTTAGTGTTGAGCAATGAGTACAATTGGTTGTGCATTAGAATTAAAGCTTAAAATGCCTAAGCAAATAATTAAAAGGAGGTTTTTCATGAGTATATTTTATATTTTAATGATTTTATTAGTTGTTACCCCATCGTCGTTTTGGAGGCTGAGCAAATAGATGCCATTGGGATAACTTTCTATGTTAATGGTTGTTGATTGGTCGGTTGAAAGTGCATTGTACACTACCATTCCTAACTGGTTTAACAGCTGAATGGAATAAATAGAAGAAAGATTACTTATATGTATAAAGACCGTGGTAGGATTCGGAGAAATACTAATCTCACTTGTATTGACTTCTGATATTAGCACTGTACAGTCAGTGCTGTAATGAGCTATTGAATCAATTGCAAGCGGATATGCTTGATTAAAAAAAGCTACATTGTCCACTTCTATACACAGCAAATTAGGATTGCCCCCAGCACTAAAACCTATGATATTTTCATTGTTACCATTCCGAATGTTAAGTGAAATCAATTGGCTCATATAGCAAGACAGACAGTTTAAGGAAACACAGCTTGTAACATCTAAATTGATGAGATTACTAAAGTCGGACTGCAAGAAACGTAATGAGGGATTGTTTGATAAATTTAGACTTAAAATCGGATTGAACGAGCATTCCAAATACTTCAAATCCGGATTAGTCGATACATCTAACCCATTGAGCAAATTGCTCGAACAATCCAAAGTGTCCAAATTCTGATTTCCAGAAAGGTCAAGAGAAGTAAGGCTAGTTTGCATACATTGCAAATAATGTAAATTGGTATTTTGTAAGATATTAAGCCCCCCAGTTAAATTATTATATCTGCAATTTAAATAGACTAGATTCGGATTACTTGAAAAGTCAAGACTAGAGAGTTGATTACTCCCACAATACAATTGGGATAAAACTGTGTTGGTCGACAGATTTAAACTGATGAAGTTATTGCCATTGCATACGAAACGCAGCAAAGCAGTATTAGTAGATATGTCTATACCTGCAAGGTTGTTGTTATCGCAAGCCAAGGTATCTAAGGCTGTATTGTGCGAAACGTCTAGTGTGTCGAGGTAATTATAGCCACAGTCTAAAAAAGTGAGAGCCGTATTGGCTGACACATCCAAACTGTTGATATAGTTTGACCTGCAATTCAACCGTGTAAGGTGTGTAAATGCCTCTATTCCTTCAAGGCTTCCTATACTTAGTAGATAGGAAACATCTATTGTTCCGAAAAAAGCGGGTCAGCGTCAAAAGTTGGGGAGTAAAAGATAAAAGTCTACATTTATGGTTTAAATATAATCCCCATTCTACCTACATTTTTCAATGAAGTATTTCCAAGCGAGATAATCGCCTACTTCGATATAACCCACCATCAAGTTT
>CANJNG010000081.1 GCA_947475205.1 Bacteroidota bacterium | reverse complement strand
GCAGAGCCTGCTTCCGTTTTGCTTGATGATGTAAAGATGAGATAGTTGTTTTCAATCAAATTGAAATGTGCTAAAATAAACACCTCCACTTTTGTCCACTTGAACGAAATTACCCAAAATGACCTCCACTTTTGTCCATTACGCCGATTTTGCCAAGATTAAACCATCCTTATAGTTTTATCCAAATTGATGATGATTTGACGCAACAACTACCCCCCAGCTTTCTTAGCTTTATAACCTGCTTCAGTAAGTAGTTTAAGAATCTTATCGCGGGAGTCGCCCTGTATAATTATATCACCATCTTTTGCAGAACCACCAACCCCGCATTTGGTTTTGAGCATTTTGGCTAATTGTTCCAAGTCGTAATCTTTACCTACAAAACCCTTAATCACCGAAGCTGCTTTCCCACCTCGATGATTTTTTTCTAACCAAATTCGTAAATCCTGATTCTTCGGTGGCAGAGTTGTAGGTTGGAGTTCTTCGCCTGTGGCCAAGTGAAAACCTTGTGCAGTAGAATAAATTAAACCTCCAGTGGCCGGTTTCTTTGCCATTTTAGGGATTGAAATAACTTACAAAAACCTACGAATAGCGAACTTAATAAAGTTAATTTTATTCTGATTGTAGGGTGCGTACTTCTGTTTTACATCACCAAGGAATGTACGTTTCAAAACAGGTTTCTTGTGTGAAAAAGTCTCAAAACCTATTTTTCCGTTGTAAGCTCCTATTCCGCTGTTTCCCACACCGCCGAAAGGTAAATTAGGGTGTCCGGCATGAAGAATTACATCGTTAAAGACCACCGATCCCGAAGATGTTTCATTAACTATACGTTCCTTTAAATCGTAGCTTTTAGTAAACACATATAGTGCCAAAGGTTTAGTACCTGTATTTATAATTTTGATAATCTCATCGGGGTGTTCCCATTCGATAATTGGCATCACCGGGCCAAAGATTTCTTCCTGCATAACTTTGTCGGTAAGCTTTACATTATTGATTACCGTTGGAGCAATATAGCGTTCACTTTCATCGGTTTCTCCACCAATAACTATATCACCATCAATAAGGTTCTTAATACGGTTAAAGTGCCTGTTTGAAACAATCCGGCCAAAATCTTTGGATGCTTTAGGTTGACTCCCAAAAAATTCAGTGATTGTGGTTTTCATTTTTTCTAAAAACTCTTTCTTTACACTTTTATGCACCAAAATGTAATCGGGAGCAATGCAGATTTGACCAGCATTGAGATACTTACCCCAAGCAATACGTTTTACGGTAATATCAAGGTCGGTATCAGCATCAACTATACAGGGGCTTTTTCCGCCTAATTCTAAAGTAACAGGAGTAAGGTGTTTTGCCGCTTTTTGGTAAATTATTCGCCCTATTTCAGTTCCACCTGTAAACATTATGTAGTCAAAATGTTCTTCCAATAATTGCTGAGTTTCATCGGCTGCACCTTCCACTACTGTAATATATTCTGCTGGAAAAGCTTCTGTTAGTATTTTCTTAATCAAAGCCGAAGTAGCCGGAGAAAGTTCAGACGGTTTTACGATTGCTGTATTTCCGGCAGAAATAGCACCAATCAAAGGTCCCATAAGGTTTTTGAAAGGATAATTCCAAGGGGAAATAATTAAGCATACACCATAAGGTTCGGGATATAACCAACTTGAACCGGGCAGAAAAAACAAAGGTGTTTTAACCCGTTCAGGTTTCATCCAACCCTTTATTGCGGTAATGGTTGATTTAATTTCAGCAATGGTAACGCCAACTTCGGTAGCCCAAGCCTCCATTTCGGGCTTACGCAAATCTAGGTACAAGGCCTTTTCTAAATCCTTTTCATATTTAAGGATTATATCTTGCAACTTTTGCAATTGCAGCGTGCGAAATTCCAAAGATTTAGTTTTCCCGGAATTAAAAAAAACTCGTTGTTTACTAATCAAGCCAATGGCATCAACGGTATTTTTTGCTTTAGATACTGGTTCAGGGGCAGTGAGTGTTTGAGACATTTTAGTGTAATTAGTATTTTATCCCAACTTTTTTATAAATGAACGACATTAGCCAAGCTGGGCCAATCATCAAAAATTGTAAATCTTTGAGAAAAGAAGGTTTCTTACCCTCTACGCTGTGTCCATAAAATTGACCAATCCAAGCCAAAACGAATACAATAATACATAACAACCATAACGAGATGAAGTTTGGTTGCAGTTGCACAATTTTAAAGCATACTAATCCACAAAGCGAAGAAAACAGCAACATACCAATAGCCAAACTAAAAGACATTAAAGAGTAATATAAAAATACCAAGGCTATAATTATTAATGCTAAATTTCCCGGTACAGGCCCAAGTTGAAACAAGGAAATTGGCACGCTCCAAAGCAATCCCATCACGGAAAAATAAATCAAAGGAATACAAATCCAGTGAATTGTTTTGTTTAGTGGGTTTTGATGGCTCACAGCATATTCATCGAGCCAAGTTTGCATAGCTTTCATTTTGATAATTGAATTTAGATGTTAGATAATAGATTTTTAATTCAATGTTTATTTAACAAGCGTAATACTTCCTAAGGTAGAGTAGGTTTTCCCGGTGTACCATTCTACATTTACTTTATAGGCATAGATTCCCGGTTTAGCAGGTTCGCCAAAGCGGTCATTTCCATCCCATCCATTTTTCAAGGATTTTGTCCGGAATATTACTTGACCCCAACGGTCAAAAATTGTCATTTCATAGTTGCTGATTCCCCTGCCTTTAGGAGCATAAATCTCATTTAAATCATCACCATCGGGAGTAAAAGATGTAGGTAAAAAGAATGTTTCCTGTTCAAATACTTTAATGGTAACAATAGCTGTATCGATACACCCCAATTGATTCTCTGCTAAAAGCATAATGTCAAACGTTCCTGAATCGGGATAAATGGCCACAGGATTGCGGTCGCGGGTGCTGCTTTGTCCGTTACCAAACGACCAATGCCAAAGGGTATAAAACCGACTAGTATTCACTAATTGAATAGTTGTGTCAGGCATCACCAAAATGGTAGTATCGGGGTAAAATGATGCCTCTGGATAAGGTATAGCATCAATATATTCTTTAATTAAAAGTGTATCCGTACAGCCAAAATTGTTTGTTACTATTAACTGCACATCATACTTACCCGGATTTGGATATTTGGTAATTGCTGATGTTACATCATTACTTATTGAATCAGGGTCGCCACCTTCAAAAGTCCACAAATAGTTTTTGATAGAACCATCTTGTGGCGTGCTCAAATTTCCATCGAAATAAACTGGAACGGTTGTACATACCATTGTGTCACCGGCTGTAACAAACCCAGCATTGGGCGAAGGATTAATGGTTATATAGGAAAACAAGGTTAAAGCATCTGTACAACCATATTGATTGGCTACTTGTAAAGTAATATTATAAGTACCCGGTGTTAAAAACGGATAAGCCGGGTTTTGAAGTGTTGAAGAACCTACTCCATCGCCGAAATTCCAATCCCATGTAGTAGCTCCAATTGACTGGTCAAAAAACTGAACAGCCACGGAGTCGCAAGCAATTCTTGGGTTTGCACTTAGATTAGCTGTTGGGAAAGGCCAAACAGTTACAATATTTGGATATTCAATAGTATCGGAGAAAATGGTGTTGTCGGCTACCATTTTAACGCTGTATGTTCCCGGAGTAGTGTAATTGTGAGTTTGATTGGCTGTTCCTGCAACTAAACCGCTTCCATCCCCGAAATCCCATTGCCAGTTTACCGGAGCTCCTACTGTTGTAATATCAGTAAAAGTTACTGAATTGCTACCACAGATTGGATTTTGTGTGAAAGAGAAATCAGCGACTACAACCGGAGGCAAAATGATATTTACAGGTGTGGTACAATTAGCCTGACAACCAAATTTGTCAGTAATCTCCACGGTTGCGGTATATAAACCTGTTCCGCCATACTGATGCACCGCAATGGAATCAAAACTAGAACCACCATCGCCAAAGGTCCAAAAGAACTGATAAGGGCCCGTCCCTACTGTAATATTTGTACCAAATGTTGTATTCCCTCCCAAGTATGCTGCTGAAACACTGCAAGTAAGTTGCGGAATAGGATGAACGTAAATGGTAATGGGTGCCGATGTAACCGGGTTTGGCTGCGGACATTGATAATTACTTGTTAATTGACAAGTGATTTGGTCGCCATCAGCTAAGTTAGCGTTGGTATATGTATTACTGTTTCCAACATTTCCACCATTTAAAAACCAGTTATAGGCAGGTAATGAACCACCGTTTACTCCAATTGCACCGAAGGTAACTGTCTCCTGACCACAAAGGTCATTTCGAGTGCTTGATATATAAACTTCCGGAGTTTTGAATGGCACAACATATACAACGAAGGTATCAATCTTTGATTTTCCGCAGCACGATGAAGTGGTTTGGAGCGTTACATAATATCTGCCTTCTGTATTAAAAACAGCATTTGCAGTTTGAAATCCAGCTCCGCTTAAAGTATTGGGCGTTGCACCACCGCCAAAATTCCAATCGTAATTTATAGCATTATAGGAACTGGTGAAACTGGCATTCGTTCCCGGACAAATGGAATCGGAAGCAGAATTTATGGTTGGCAAATAAGGTGTTCCGTCATTTACAATATTTGCAAAATCCGTAAAAATGTAAGGAACACCATTAACCATTAACGTAATAGTATGTTTGCCAATTGTAGTATATTGTATAGTGGCTATTTGACCCTGATAGGAAAGTGGTAGCGAACCACCATCAAAGAACCAAGTAATTAAACCTGTGGCATTTGTAGAGAAGGTTACATCACTCCAAGTGCAACCCGTAGATTTAATAGTAATTCGTGGTTCCACTGGAGCATTCATATTCGTAATATTCGCAGATGTTCCAGCAGGGTCTTCATAAATATCCTGACTAACGCCCGGTGAACCATTACCACCGTTACCACCATTTCCGCCAGTACCACCATCGCCACCATCAGCACCACAACCAATACTTCCGCAAGGACCTCCACCATTTCCACCGCTACCCGCAAAACCGCCATAACCGCCCGGAAAACCACCAAATCCTCCTGTACCGGGAGCAGAAGCAGTAACTATACAATCGAAAATATTCCCACCTGCAGCATTTGCATCTACATAAATTCCGAATGAAGCACCACCGCCTGTCCCCCCTGAAGCACCAGTTCCTCCTGCTCCACCTTCGCCGCCGCCGCCGCCGCCTGCACCAGCACCGCATGGGGGTTGAATAATAGGGTCGGTACCTCCATGAGCACCGCCACCGCCACCGCCTCCACCACCGCTTCCATCTTCCCCATCTACTCCATTTTGCCCATCTCCTGGTTGAAAAAAACCACCACTGAAAGTAGGTACACCGTTTATACCATCAAGTCCATTAGCACCATCACAGCCATCAGCTCCAGATGTGCCATTATTTGAAGGACCTCCAGTATTAACTCCAATTATTCCTAAATAACTGCAATTTTGGTCGGCCGCAGGGAGTAAATTATCATTTCCTTGTCCAAAATTTCCAGGAGCACCTCCACATAAACCAACGCCAACTTGACCAGGATTGCCATTTGGGTAAATACCCTGTATATAGTTAATAGATATACTTGGAGGCCAAACTGTAACTGTAATTTGTATTTCATCAGGCGTTCCCTGGTCACCACCATCACCACCATTTCCACCTGCTCCTCCAGCTCCTGTATTCCCACCAAGGCCACCACCATTATTACCAGGACCACATTCATTTCCAGTACCTCCATTTGCTCCATTTACACCATTGGAACCATCAACACCTGGTAAACCGCTTATACCATTTGAGCCTTTGCCAGAAGTTATTTTACACCGAATAATGTTATAGTTGCTGCACCCGCTCAGGTAAAGTGAATAATTACTCACACCTGCACCTGGAGCGTCGTCGGAGGTTATCGTTAAATCTAAAAGTGTAAACCCCGATTGGTTTATGGCTTGAAGTCCTACTACTCGCGACGGGGCTGGCAAAGGATTGGAACTGTTTCGGTGAATAATAGTTGGGGTATAGTTTGATTTTTCCCAGGTTGTGGCATCAAAGCCTCCTTCTATAGTGATACCGGATGGAATATTTAATTCGTTTGTGAGTGTGTAAGTACCATTGGCTAAGCGTAAAAGCGATGTTCCACCTGCTGCCAAAGCATTGGTAAAACTCATTGGACTAACAGGTGTGCCGCTACCAGAACCCGTAGGTGTAACGTAATATATATTGCACTGTTGTGCGGTTACTACTATCGGCATAAATGCCAGCAGCAAACCAAAACAGCTAATTAGTATGGATGATATTTTTTTCACTATTTGGAAATATGAATCAACTTTTTAATACCTAAACCTTTATCAGACTTCACTTTAAGGATGTAAGAACCATCGGCTAAATCTCTTGGGGTTTCCACCAAATATTGATTTGATGTTTTATCTATCAAAATACTTTCTATGCTTTTCCCCATTACATCGGTTAGTTCGATGTTTAGATTAGAAACGTTGGTTGAGAATTTAAGTTCAATTTTGTTTTCAAAGGGATTGGGGTAGATGGAGGAAATGAAATTAGTTTCGGAAATGCCAACTGTTTTGCAAACAAAGTTATTGAAGAAAATAGTATCGGTGCAGCCGCTTTGGTTCGTTACTGCTAAAAATACATTGTAGCAGCCATTCGAGTCATAAACGTGAATCGGGTCTTGCTCGGTGCTGGTATTTCCATCTCCAAAATCCCAATACCATGTTGCGGCATTAAATGAATTGTCGGCAAAGAAAACAGTATCGCCTTCTTCGGTTATTTCGTTTGGATAGGCTTGAGCTTGTGCTGTTGGGGCATCAAAAACGCTTACTTGGTTATTATTTGTTTGGGTTAAACTTCCCGAGCCACCAAATGCAGATAAAGTAACGGGATAATCTCCCGAAGCAGTATAAGTATGAACGGGGTTTAAAGCCGTAGAAGTACTACCATCTCCAAATTCCCACAAATAATTTACTGCATTTGTACTATAATTATAGAAATTAACAGTGAAAGGCGAGCAACCTTGCAATGTATCCACTTCAAAGGAAGCAGCTAATTCCACCAAAATTGTAACTACTGTAGAGCAAGCTCCGACACAACCATTAGCATCGGTTACTACCACATTTACAGCATATCCACCTTTATCAGTATATAAATGTTGTACAGAATCACCAAAGCCTGTAAAGCTATCGCCAAAATCCCAAAAATAATTGAAAGGTGCAACACCACCTGAGGTAACTTCAGCAAAGTAATACGTTGGTTCATTGGCCACTAAGCTATCCACCATACAACTCACTATAGGGGCAGTGATAATAGTAGGGATAATTTGGTTGGAAGCAGCGGTTTGGCCTAAGCTACAAAATTCGGATGATGTAACAACGCAATCTATAACTGCTCCGCTAACCAAAGTGCTGGAAGAAAACGTTGAGCCGGTAGCTACATTTCCTCCATTTACTCGCCATTGATAGGTTGGAGCAAGTCCTACATTAGTTGCGGCCGCCGAAAAAGTCATAAATGCTCCGGCACAAACACTATCGCCACGGTCTTGCTCGCTGGAACTGATTAGAATAGACGGAGGCAAAATAGTATCTACACGAATATGGAAGGAGTCGGGAAAGCTCAGTCCGCAACAAGCCGAAGTGGTGCTTAAGGTGAGTAAGTATTTCCCACTATAAGGGAAAGTAATAGGATTGTTTTGTCCGGGACTAACTGGGAATGAATCAATTTTCAAAGTATCATCCTTAAACAAATTCCAAATATAGGAAGTACCTGTAATGGAACTTGAGTAGGAGCCGGAGGAACCAGCACAGAGGATAGAATCGGGGGAATTAATTTGCGGATTGATTGCGTTATTTGCCTGATTATTGAAAAAGTCGAGATAATCGGTAAAGGTGTAGGCAACTCCATTTACAACCATCGTGAATGTTTTGCGACCGGTAGTGCCAAAGGAAACAGTTACATCTTCACCAGCAGTGTAAAGTGGCGTTGTTCCCGAACCAAAATACCATTCGATGGTTCCTGCAGTATTTGATGATAAATGCACGGGTGAATTAGTGCAACCCTTAGAATCTACCTCCAAAGTAGGTTGTTGAAGGCTATTGATATTCATCAACAAGGGTGCTGTACCGCCAGGAGCAACGTATAATTCCTGACTAATGCCGTCGCTACCACGGCCACCACGGCCACCGCTTCCGCCTTTTCCACCACTACCACCATTTCCACCCCAACCGGCATTGCAGGACATTTCATACATGGCACCATCTCCACCAATTCCACCATTACCACCTGAGCCGCCGCCGCCGCCTAAACCTCCAAGTCCAGGGCTACCGGCAGTGTAAAAGCAATCTTTAAAAGTAGAACCTGCTCCATTTCCATCTAAATAAATAGCAAATGAGCCTCCACCGCCTTGACCACCTAAGCCACCTAAGCCGCCTTGACCGCCTTCGCCACCACCTCCGCCACCAAGGCCATAGCCATTGTTGTCGGGAATCAAACCAAAAATAGGGTCGTACGGTACGTTTCCAATTCCGCCGCCGCCGCCGCCGCCGCCGCCGCCTGAACCATTTGTTCCGCCGAGTCCATCGGTGCCATTAGCCGGAATAAAAAATCCTCCACCAAAAAAGGCTGCACCATTAACACCATCTGAACCTTGCATCCCCACGCAGCCATCACCGCCATTGAATCCGGCATTGGACTCGGTAGCATAACATTGCCCTAAAAGTGCAGTAATATTAAATGACCCTGAAAGTGCTAAGCCTCCAAAACCGGGATAACCAGGGCAAGTGCCTAAGCCTACGTTTCCTACGTAACCGGGAAAAGCCTCGCCATCTGCAGGAAAAACCCAAGTTCCTCTGTCGGCTCCCATTCCCCCTGCACCACCTGCCAAACTACCGGGGAAACTTCCGGAGGCACCAAGGCCGCCGTTCCGATTTGCATTATCACCTGTTTCAGTATCTTGGTCACCTTCGCCTGGAAGGCCTTGAGCACCGTTCATACCAGTAGTGCCGTTGTTTCCATTGTTTCCGTTGGCGGCATTTCCAGCAATTATTTTACAACGCACCAACTGGTAGTTGCTGCATCCGCTGAGGTAAAGCCCGTAAGTGCTGCCGCCATTGAGGAATGAGCCGCTGGTTTGGATGGTTAAATCTTGTAGACGAAACCCCGAAAGTCCAACGCCATACATGGCTACAAGCCTTTCGGGATTGGGTTCTTGATTCAGGTTGTCGCGATAAATTTTGGAGGTATTGCCGTTTGATTTCGCCCAAGTGGTGGGGTTGAAACCGCCTTCTAATTCAATGCCGTTAGGCAAATAAATGGGATTGGAAATGTTGTAGGTACCTTGAGCCAGATACACTTTTTTGTTGGTGGAGGTCACTAAACCTAGAGCATAACCTAAGGAAGCGGGTGCTGCTTTGGTGCCAACTGCCCCTGATGAGGCTCCGTTTGGAGTAACGTAAATTACGCTGCATTCTTGCGAAAACGCTGAATTACCATACAATACACAGCATAAAACAAAAAGAATGTGTTTCATTTTTCAGCCAACCAGCTTTGAATTAAATTACGGTGCAAGATAGGAAAAAATTGAAGAAGCAAAAGCTGATATTGAAAATTTTATTCTCAAATTATCAATAGAATGAACGGGTGTTTTGTTGATTTAGCGAAAGTGCTTAGTTTTACTTGAAACTCAAGGGAGGTATTTATGCTCAAAAACCCCAAAATTCAAAGAAATTTGTACCATTTAGAAATTCCGAAATTCAGGAATACTAAAAAGAAATAAAAAGCATTAATTAGTTGGTATTTTTATTAAAAACCTAACTATGTTTGCTACTCAAATTCAAATAAAACTACTTAACTATTGCAAAAATATATCTTTATACTATATATATCTCTACAATTTAAGTTCATTAAAAATAATTAAACCTAAGCATTATTAACTAAATTAACCAATATATTAAAATAAACTATGCCACGTTTAGAAATTAGCGACAAATTTACGGATCTTGTAACTCTCTTTAATGACATAAAGAAGAAACATGATGATGATGGAGCCGGAAGTCCTCTTACTCCGTTCTTAGTTACCAATAATATTGACCTTGCTGCCGATAAATTAAACGTAATTGCGGCTCATGCATTTTATGTAGATCAGCTTTCGTTGGAAAAGTTGAGTGAGGGCCACACCCAGCAGCGAAATCTGTTTTGGGCGGTTCCGTTTAAGGACATGAAGGATATGTTTCAGTTCTTGAAGAAACTATATAAATCCAATTATATGGTTCTGGGCGAGTGGGGTGCTCCGATTTTGGTGAGCGGAAGAATAAATTACCCTTCAAACATATTGGATCAAACCGCCATTTTCACGCTTTTCAAAGAAAAACATGATTCTTTTCCTGCGGGTACTAGCCCGCTTGAAGCTTTTTTAACCGTTAATTCAATTAACTTGGATGATGATGACGATTTAAAGGATAAAACTATCCAGCAACATGATTATGCACAAGATAAATCAAGACTAGCGGAAGAAAAAACCGAAAAAAGAAACCTGACTTTCGACCCCGTGTTGGAGCATATTTATGGAATTGGGAATTATTTGATGAAATTGTATCCCGGTAATGAAAAAAAATTGGGCGAATATGGATTTACGGTGGACAACAGCCCGAGAAAACCCAAAAACCGAATAAGCAAGATAATGCTTGGCTCATCGAAAACCTTGAATGGATTAGTTATAGGCAGTAATTTAGAAAATATAGGCCCTGTGGCCGTGGAATTGTACAGGGGCAAAACCGAAAACGGCACTCCGGAAGTTATTCAGCCCGGCGAAAGCATCGGAATACCCCCAAAGTATGGTACTGTTACCATAAAAAACACATCTACACTTGAAATTGCCAAGGTTAATACCATAACTTTAAATAGTTAATAAGGAAACCTCTAAAAAAGACATAACTTTTCAATAATTTAACCCGAAATGTTAAAATAAAAATACATTTCTATCTATTTTTTTAACCAATTATTCAAAATTTTATAAGGAATTATTAAAAAACAACGATGAAATGTGACATTTCCTTATAAAAAAATGAAAATTCCTTATAAAAAAATAACATTTCCTTATAAAAATGTCAGTATTCCTTATAAAAATGTCAGAATTCCTTATAAAAATGTCGGAATTCCTTATAAACAATCCAGTATTCCTTATATAATTGTTAGTATTCCTTATATAAAAATATATATTCCTTATTGAATTAAACGATTTCTAAACAAAAAAACAATACTCAGGTAAGGTTTTTTCCAATCTGCGGAATCATTGGTGAGGCTTATCCCCAATTTCATTGAATAATGTACTTTCGCAATCCTAAAAATATTTTCATTTTCATGAATAAATTCCGAATCAAAGCCTTATTTATCCTGTTCATTATTATAAGTGGAATAATGGCGGCCAGTGCTCAGGATTTTTCTTCGGCTGGTTTACTAAAACATATCACTGTGCTGGCTTCGGACAGCCTTGCCGGACGTGCACCGGGAGAGGATGGGGAAAAAATGGCTCGCGACTATATTGTGAAACAAATATCGGTACTAGGTTTGATGCCTATGGGTGATGATGGTTATTATCAACAATTTAGTTATAAAGCTTCGGTTAATCCGCACGACACTGTGGGCCGAGGTGAGGAAATTTCCGGTACAAACATTTTGGCTTATCTGGATAGAAAGGCTGAAAAGACCTTGATTATTGGTGCTCACTATGATCATTTGGGCACCGACGGCCGGGGGAGTTCGCTGGACGCAAATCCGGCAGGGAAAATTCACAATGGGGCTGATGATAACGCATCGGGTTCGGCGGGTGTGATGGAATTGGCAAGGGTTATTACCCAAAAAAATGCATTTAAGGGGTTTAATGTGTTGTTTGTTTGGTTTTCGGCGGAGGAAGCGGGGCTTATTGGTTCTAAATATCTTAGCAATCATTATCCGCTTAAATTAGAACAGGTGAAAATGATGGTGAACTTGGATATGATTGGCCGATTGAACGACAGCACTCGGGCTGTTACGTTAATGGGGATGGGAACGAGCCCGATTTTTGGACAGATTTTGGAAGATGCGAATGTGTTTAGGTTCAAAACCGTAATGGACAGCAGCGGAACCGGACCAAGCGACCATACTTCCTTCTATTTAAAGAACATACCCGTGTTGGCTTTCTTCACCGGCACACATAAAGATTACCACAAACCATCGGACGATGTGGAAAAAATCAATTTTTCGGGCGAAGTGGATGTGTTACGCTACGTTATGCGGGTTTTGACTAAATGTACCGCTCAAAATGAGATTCCTTTTGTGGCTACGAAGGCAAAAACTGGGGCAGCTGCTTCGTTTAAAGTTACGCTCGGGGTGATGCCCGACTATAGTTTTGATGGTCCGGGACTAAGGATTGACGGCGTTACGGATGGTCGCCCGGCTTCGAAGGCTGGCTTTAAGGGCGGCGATGTTTTGATGAAGATTGGCGAGTTTGAAATCAAGGATATTTATGGATATATGGAAATTTTGGGTAAGTTTAAGAAGGGTGATAAAGTTAACGTGAACCTGAAACGTGGAAAAGAGGTGATGGACAAGGAAGTGGAGTTTTAATTTTAGATAAAAATGCAATTAATCAACAATAACTACGAGGTAGCCGGATTTTCGCTCGAAGGCCTGGCCCAAAAATACGATTCGCCCTTATTTATTTATGACGGTGGCCATATTGAAAGCCAATATAAGCGGATGAAAAATGCCATCGACGTAAAGCATTTGCAGATAAATTATGCTTGCAAGGCATTGAATAGTCAGGCTATACTGAAATTGGTAAATAAACTTGGAGCGGGGCTGGATACGGTTTCCATCGGCGAAATAGAACTGGGACTTTTGGCCGGATTTAAGCCATCGGAGATAGTGTTTACACCAAATTCGGTATCAATCGAGGAAATTGAAGCAGCAAAGGCTTTGGGCGTTAAGATAAATATCGACAATATTGAAACGTTGGAGTATTTCGGCCACCAAAACGATGGACATCCCTACTGTATCCGCATAAATCCCCACATAATGGCGGGCGGAAACAACAATATTTCGGTTGGACATATTGATTCTAAGTTCGGAATTAGCATACATCAGATGCCACTGGTGCACAGGCTGGTGAAAACCCTCAATATTAATATTGAAGGCGTACACATGCACACGGGTTCCGACATTTTAGATGTGAATGTGTTTCTAATTGCTTCGGAAATTTTGTTTGAACAGGCCAAAAAGTTTGATAAATTGCAATATATCGACTTGGGGAGCGGCTTTAAGGTAAAGTATAAGGACGATGATTATGAAACCGATATCGAGGAACTAGGAAAGGAGATTTCTTTCCGGTTTAACGAGTTCTGTTCCGAAATGGGTCGCGACCTAACCCTAATGTTTGAGCCGGGAAAATACCTTGTTAGCCAAAGCGGGTACTTTTTGGTGAAAACAAATGTGGTAAAACAAACCACCAGCACCGTTTTTGCGGGAGTGGATAGTGGGTTTAATCACCTAATCAGACCAATGTTTTACAATGCCCACCATGATATTGTGAATATTAGTAATCCCTCGGGCAATCCCAAGATTTACACCGTGGTAGGCTACATTTGCGAAACCGATACCTTTGGATGGAACCGCAAAATCAGCGAAATCCGAAGAGGCGATTTATTGTGTTTTAAGAATGCCGGGGCTTATTGCTTCTCGATGGCCAGTCAATACAATTCCCGCTTACGGCCTGCCGAAGTATTGCTGTATAAAGGTAAAGATTACCTGATTCGGCGGCGAGAAACCCTACAAGATTTGCTGGAAACCCAGGTTGGGATGGAGTTTTAAGGAATTTTTCGGGAAGAAAACTTAGCCTTTATTCAACTTTTCTAATTCCGTTTGCAGAATATGGAATGCTTCTTCCACGCCCGTCTTAAGTTCGGCCACCATGGTCGGCAGTTTGTCTAAATCGTTCCTTTCGCCGGCGTTGTGCTCGATGGTTTTAATCAAGTGTTCCATTTCTTTAATGCCCATATAGCTGATTTGGGGCTTTAAAGCATGTGCGGCGGTGCGAAGTCCGTCCCAATCGCCATCAGCTTGTTTGGAAACAATATTGCCCAACATAGCGGGAGCTGATTTCAGAAAGATAGAAATGTACTTTGCCATTTTAGCTTTATCGCCAGCGGCAAACTGTTCGAGAAAAGATAAATCTACACTCATTTTTTATTTTTTTAGCCGTGGGTCTAAGGCATCACGCAGCCCTTCGCCCAGCAAATTATAAATAGTAACTGTAATAAAAATGGCCAAACCCGGATACACCACCAACCACCAGGCTTGAAAGTTCTCGCGTCCTGCATTGACGAGCGAACCCCAGGTAACAACATCGGCCGGAACGCCAATTCCAAGGAAAGAAAGACCCGATTCTACCAAAATAGCCGACGCAATACCAAAAGCAATGGCCACTAATGCGGGAGCAATACCATTTGGAAGGGCATGTCTGAATATAATTCGAGCCTCACTGAAGCCTAGTGCCTGTCCGGCTTGTATAAATTCAAGGTTACGGATTTTAAGAAACTCGGCACGGGTGAATCTGGCAATCTCGGTCCAAGAAGTGAGGCCAATAATCACCATCAAGTTAAAAATTGAGGGTTTAGAAATGGCCGCAATCGAGATTATCAGCACCAAACGCGGGGTACTTATTAATATTTCGATGGAACGGGATACAATGGAATCAACAGGGATGTTTACGGTTGTGCTTAGAAACGGAATTCCTGAAAGTAATTTTCCAACAAACCAAAAAAGGGCAGTGATGGCAATAAAAATGGAAGCACTAATTAAGAATTGAAGAAAGAATGCCCCCATTCTTGGGCTTTCCAAGCCATCTGCTAGGGCAAAAGAGCGAGCCATAAACCCATAAAAATAGCCAAACACCAATCCGATGATCAACATCCAGAAAATGCTGCGTTTGGTTTTTAGCTTTTCGTCACCAAAATAGCCCGCCATTGAGCCTAATATCAAACCCAAGATAGTAGCAATACCCATCGAGAAAATTCCAATGGTTAAGGATATGCGTGTGCCGTGAATAAGGCCTGCTAAAAGGTCTTCGCCCCGCTTGCTGGTTCCTAAAAAGTGGCGAAAACGGGTAGGCATCTCCCCTACTCCTTCCGGCCCTTTGAAAAGTTGGTCGCCACTGGGCGAGGCGTAAATATTAATTAAATCGCTTTTGTTAGAACTATAGGGAATGGGAGCCCAAATCACTGCATCCAAGGGCATTTGCTTCCATTCTGCAATATCAATTTGGATTTTTTCGCCATCTATTTCATAAGCGTTCTTAAATGAAAAAGCCGGAAAAAGCGTTTCCCCCTTATACTTTGCGTAAAGCGGTAGATCGTTGGCCAGCAGCGTTGCTAAAAGGGCAATGCCCGACAAAAACAGAAAAATATACAATGAAAATAAAGCCGGTTTGTTGTTCTTAAACTGGCTCCAAGCATAGGCTCTGAAACTAAAATTTTGGGGCTGATTTGACAAGTTAATAGCGGTAACAGAACGTTTATTTCTGTGGGCAAACATACATAAAAACGGAAACATCTGTAATCAGAGCAATACTATTACCATTTATTTCCAAAAGATGGTTTTATACGGCAACAGCTTCCCTCCCATTCTGCCACCCTGTCTTGTTTTTCTAACTGGCATAAGGTTTGAAATGCCGCAATTCGCATACTTTTGTGCCTATCTGACAAACTGATTTATGAGCAAATTTGATTATTCGCCCCTCGAACTCCAACATATAAATGATGAAGACAGTGATTTTATTCCAATCATTTCGGTAACTGAAGAAGAACAACTCAAAAACGAAGATGTACCGGAAAATGTAGGAATACTGCCCCTTCGGAATACAGTTTTGTTTCCCGGAGTAGTGATTCCAATCACTGTTGGAAGAGATAAATCCATAAAACTTATTCAAGAAGCATACAAGAAAAAAAAGTATGTTGGGGTAGTTTCCCAAAAGGACCAAAACGTTGATGATCCAGGCTTCGAGGACATCAATTCAGTTGGGACATTAGCTGAAATTATTAAGCTCTTCAAAATGCCTGATGGAAATACTACCGTCATTATTCAGGGAAAAAAGAGAATTAGGATTGAGACTTTTATTGAAAACGAGCCATATATGCGTGCTCAGATTTCGCCCATTGCAGAAATTAAGCCCGATGAAAAGGATGAGGAATTCAATCCGATGATGGCCTCGGTAAAAGAGATGGCCTTGCAAATTATTAAAGAATCTCCGAATATTCCATCTGAAGCGGGTTTTGCTATTACCAATATTGAAAGTCCATCGTTTTTGCTGAATTTCATTTCATCGAATATGGATGCCTCGGTTCAGGAGAAGCAGGTAATACTTGAAGTGGCCGACCAAAAGGAACGAGCTAAAATGATATTGACACATTTAAGCAAGAACCTTCAATTGCTGGCCATCAAGAACCAAATTCATAGCAAGGTGAAGGTGGAAGTGGATAAGCAACAACGGGAATATTTTCTGAACCAGCAACTAAAAACGATTAAAGAAGAGCTTGGAGGCGGAAACGACCGTGAAATTGAAGAACTGAAAGAAAAGGCAAAAAAGAAAAAATGGAGCAAGGATGTGGGCGAAACGTTCAATAAGGAAATGGATAAATTGGCCAGAATGAACCCCAATGCAGCGGAATATTCTATCCAGATGAATTATGTGGAAACCCTTCTCGAATTGCCCTGGAATGATATTACAAAGGATAATTTTGATTTAAAGAACGCCACCAAAGTGCTGGACAAAGACCATTTTGGTTTGGAGAAAGTAAAGAAGCGTATTCTGGAATATTTGGCGGTGCTTAAACTGAAAGGCGATTTAAAATCCCCGATTCTTTGCCTGTATGGCCCTCCCGGAGTTGGGAAAACTTCTTTGGGAAAATCTATTGCTAAAGCTTTGGGACGTAAATATGTTCGGATGTCATTGGGCGGATTGCGTGACGAAGCCGAGATACGCGGACACCGTAAAACCTATATTGGTGCTATGCCGGG
>CANJNG010000080.1 GCA_947475205.1 Bacteroidota bacterium | reverse complement strand
TTGAACGTAGCCTATTGGTGCTTTTTGCACCTCAACCGGATTTCCTAAATCATAGTTTTTTGTTTTAGAGGGTTCGAGTTCGCCGTTTGTTAAATATTTCTCGGCACGAATAGAGCCGTTATCATAAAACTCCTTTAAAAGGCCATTCTCTTTACCACCCTGCCATTGACCTTCATACATTATTGTGCCGTTTGGAAAATACTGCCTTTGAAGCCCTTCGCGTTTGCCATCATTGTTGTAAACAAAATCGTAAAACAGCCGCCCGTCTTCGTAATAGTATTTGTAAGAACCCACCCAATGGGTTTGATTCCATAAGCCTTCTTCCTGAATTACTCCATTTTTATAGAAGATTTTCATATTGCCATGCTGAAGGCTATTGGCAAACATAAACTCAAACTTAATTTTGGTGTTATAATAATACACCGTCCATACTCCTTCCTTTTTATCGTTTACATAATTCCCCTCTTCCATTAATTGGCCTTCCTTAAAGTCGCGACAAGTAAGGTATTTGCACCACACCATCCAATGCCCTTGCTTTAGCTCATTTTTATCCGTTCGGTTTATGGTGTCGCCTTTGTAAATCTCGAAAGTTTGTGAGAAACTATGCCCTGAAATTAAGCATAAGACCAAAAATGCACTAAATTTCTTCATAAGAGGATTCTTAAGTTCACATAAAGGAGGCAGAAATTAAATACTTCAATCTGCGAATATAGCATAATAGCGTTTGGTGTTAAACAAAAGTCTGATTCAATTTTATCCAGAAAGGACTTTTTTGAACTTTTTCTTTTTGATAACAATGTTAGATATTCAAGAATATCAATTTACTTCGGCATCATCAATCCTTCAACTATTCAATCCCATATACTATCAAAACTTCCTTCTCAGGAAAATGGCCATAAAGCTTTAGCAATGGCATAAAGGGTTCGGGTACGCTTTGACCAAGTTTCTTAAATCTTAGATGGTTAAGCAATTTCTGAGTTTCATCTTTGATAGCATCTTTTGTTTTCAGTACTAGAAACGTTTGCTTTTCATTATCTATCCAAGTTGAATCCAAATCATTTAGCTGGTTCAGGTTTCGGAACGAGATATCCTGCACCATGTAGAAATTCGCCACTAGAAAATTATAGGGGTCAAACGGATTACTCCCTTCAAAAGCAATCAGGTTGATTGGCTTAGTGGGTTTCAAATCGAAAATCTGCTTCGTAATGCTCATCCGGCCAATGTCGGCTGGTTTTAAGCTCGCAACAACTATCGCAATCCCATTTATGAATAAGAGTAAATAGCCTGAGACTTTTAGAATAGAAGTAAAACTTTTATTAGGTTTAAATTCCTTTGCTTCCTGAAAAGCGAGGAAGCATACAATAGGAATAAAGTTTATCAAGGGAAACAGAAACCGCAATTCCTTATGCCCAATGCAGGAATGCACCAATAAAAATGGCAGCGAAATCCAGATAAATAGGCTTTTTGGATTTCTGAATATCAGTACTAAGTAAGAGGCAAGAATTAGCACTCCGAAAGGCCAAAACGAATATCCTAGAATGTATTTAAAGTATTCAAACCAAGGGCTTTCATCAAACTTGGCAGCTTCGTTTGCAAAAGCCATCATGTATTGCAGAGGTGTAAAAACCCATGCATCGTAAAACCAAAAATCGAGCAGGGTGCAGGCCATAATTGCCATTAAACCTCCAATTCCAATCATTAGAATATGCTTTAGATGTTCCTTCTGCACCCAAATCAACCACAAGATTAATCCCGCCGAAGCAATACCGGCTTGAAACCGAAACTCAAATACCAAACCCAATATAATACCAATTAACAGAAATGAGATTAACGATGTCCGCCTCTGCAAGACAAGCGAAACAGAAAGCAGCAAAAACAAACCTGCCCATGTTTCAGACGAAAAGCGAACATTCAGAAAGGGCAAAAACCAAAGAAAATACGAGATAATTAAATACCACGTTCTGTATTGTTCCTTGACTAAATTCTTGCTTGCTTCAAAGAAGAAACTTATGACAAATACTGCAAATATCCCTGTCAGAAGCCTTAGTACAAAAGTTTTTGTGTAGTGACTATCTATGTATATAGTATCACAAGCTTTAAATATCAAATTACATAAAGTTGGCTGAACCGATGGCCGGATTTTATCACGAAACTCCCAAGGAAGGGATGCTACATCAATTTCCCTATCAATAACCTGCGAAAACTCGATGATTTGATAATGCTCATCGGGATGAAAATAACCAATAGAAAAGAATGCAGTTGCTGAATACCACAACAAGGCAAATAGAACAATAAACTTGTTAGTAACTGTATTCAAAAGCTAATATTACTCATTGTTCGCAAATGTAGTTGGAATTAATCCGCTTATGGTTTCAAATATTTTCTAATGGCTTGCAACCGACACTCGGTGACAGTATCCCGAACTTTCGGTACAAGGCAACCGATACTCGGTGATAGTATCCCGAACTTTCGGTACAAGGCAACCGATACTCGGTGATGGTATCCCGAATTTTCGGTACATTGGAACCGATACTCGGTGATGGTCTCCCGAATTTTCGGTACAGGGCAACAGATACTCGGTGACGGTATCCCGAACTTTCGATACAGGGCAACCTGCACTCGGTAATGGTATCCCGAACTTTCGGTACAAGACAACCGACACTCGGTAATGCACTATGCAAAGTTGCATACAAGGCAACCGACACTCGGTAATGCACCATGCAAAGTTGCATACAAGGCAACCGACACTCGCTAATGCACTATGCAAACTTGCATATAAGGCAACCGACACTCGGTAATGCACCATGCAAACTTGCATACAAGGCAACCGACACTCGGTAATGCACCATGCAAAGTTGCATACAAGGCAACCGACACTCGGTAATGCACCATGCAAAGTTGCATACAAGGCAACCAGCACTTTGATATGCTCTTAAAAACTTCGATTTCCCCATTCTCCATTTTTCCTTTCCTTTCCCTAACTTTGTCCACAATTTTTTATGGAAAAGCAAGCATACATGGGCAGTGGCGACACGGCTGCAATCGATAGTCTTTATCAGTCCTACCTTCAAAATCCTGAATCAGTTGATATATCGTGGCAAAAGTTTTTTGAAGGGTTTGAATTTGCCCAAAAGCATTTCCCTGTAAAATCAAGCTCAGAAACTATATCTCCCGTTGTTCAAAAGGAGTTTGATGTTATAAACCTCATCAACGCCTACCGCAAATCGGGGCATTTGTTTACCGATACCAACCCTGTTCGTAAACGTCGCGAATATTTGCCAACGTTAGCCATTGAAAATTTCAATTTAACTGCTTCCGACCTCGATACCGAATTTGATGCCGGAGTAAGAATCGGTATTGGGCGGGCAAAGTTGAAAGATATTGTTGCCCATTTAGCGGCCACTTATTGTCAAAGCATTGGGGTAGAGTTTATGTATATCCGCCGTCCCGATGTGTTGCGATGGATGAAACTTCAAATGGAGAAGTCGAAGAATCAGCCTAATTTTTCAATTGAAGAAAAGCGTAGGATTTTACAAATGCTAAATAAGGCTTCGGTATTCGAGAGTTTTTTGCATAAGAAGTTTGTTGGCGAAAAGCGTTTCAGTATTGAAGGAGCCGAAAGCCTGATTCCCGCTTTGGATGCCGTGATTAGCAAAGGTGCCGAACTGGGCGTAGAAGAATTTGTGGTGGGAATGGCTCACCGTGGTCGCTTAAATGTGTTGGCTAATATCTTCCACAAAAAGTATGATGATATTTTTGGAGAGTTTGAAGGCAAGGACTACGAAGACAAGAAATTTGAAGGTGATGTAAAATACCATTTGGGCTATACCAGCCAATACAATGCATCTTCGGGTAAGGATGTAAGCATATCGCTTTGCCCCAATCCATCGCACCTTGAAACCGTTGGCCCTGTTGCCGAAGGTATTTCGCGGGCTAAACTCGACCACGATTATGCAAACGATTACGACAAGCTTTGTCCTATTGTAATTCACGGCGATGCAGCAGTTGCCGCACAGGGTGTGGTGTATGAAGTGGTGCAAATGGCTAAGCTTGATGGTTACAAAACCGGAGGCACTATTCATATAGTGATTAACAATCAGGTGGGTTTTACCACCAATTTCACCGATGCCCGCAGCAGTATCTATTGCACCGATGTGGGGAAAGTTACCCTTTCGCCGGTGTTTCATGTTAATGGCGATGATGTGGAGGCTTTGGTTTACACGGTTCGAATGGCAATGGAATTCCGCCAACTTTTCAAAGGCGATGTATTCATTGATTTATTGTGCTACCGCAAATATGGCCACAATGAAGGCGATGAACCACGTTTTACCCAACCTCTGCTTTACAAAGCTATTTCTACCCATCCGAATCCCTTGCAGATATATAATGCCAAACTTGCAGAGCAAGGCATTGTGGGAGCTGGTTTGGTGAAGGAAATGGAGAAGCAGTTTGCCGATGAGCTTCAGGAAAGGCTAAATCTATCGAAGGAAAAGGAAAAAACATTCATTACGCAATTTCTTGGCGAAACCTGGACAAATATCCGAAAGAGCGATTTCGATGATTTTGAATCTTCTCCAGAAACAGGTGTATCTAAAAAGATACTTACCGATATTGCAACCAAGCTCACAGCTATTCCTGAAGGAAAGAAGTTTTTCAAGAAGATTGAAAAAATTCAGCAGGACAGGAATGATATGGTTTTCAAAACCAATAAAATTGATTGGGGAATGGCGGAACTATTGGCTTATGGTTCATTGCTTTTAGAAGGACATCCTATCCGTTTCAGCGGGCAAGATGTGGAGCGGGGAACGTTCAGCCATCGCCATGCCGTGATAAAATTAGAAGACAGCGAAGGGGAATATGTGCCACTTAGTAATCTGTCCGATAAGCAGGCGGCTTTTCAAATCTATAATTCATTGCTTTCAGAATATGCTGTGCTGGGCTTCGACTATGGTTATGCTATGGCTAGCCCAAATGATTTAGTGATTTGGGAAGCCCAATTTGGAGATTTCGTAAATGGAGCTCAAATTATAATTGATCAGTATTTGGTGAGTGGCGAAGAAAAGTGGAAAACAATGAACGGACTCGTTATGTTGCTTCCTCATGGCTACGAAGGGCAGGGTGCAGAACACAGCAGCGGAAGAATGGAACGTTTCCTTCAAAACAGCACTCACGATAATATTCAAGTAGCCAATTGCAGCACCCCGGCCAATATGTTTCATATCATCCGGCGGCAGCTTAAACGTGAGTTCCGTAAGCCATTAATTGTATTTACACCTAAAAGTTTATTGCGTTTACCTGCTTGCGTTTCTCCTTTAGAAGATTTTGTAAAAGGTAGTTTTCAGGAAATTATTGATACCAATAACCCCAAGCCCGAACAAACCGAAAGGGTATTGCTTTGCACCGGGAAAATTTACTACGAGCTTTTGAAAAAGCGGGAAGAAACCGAATCGGATAACGTAGTCATTGTTAGATTGGAACAACTAAATCCGCTTCCGCACGCCCAATTGAAAGCTTTAGTTGGTCGTTACAAAAAGGCCAAACAATGGGTTTGGGTGCAAGAAGAACCCGAAAACATGGGAGCCTGGACTCATCTTTTACGCCTTTGGAAAGACGTGAAATTAGAAGTTATTGCCCGCCATGCTACAGGTACTACCGCCACCGGAAGCCACGAACGCCACGACTTAATGCAGGAAGTGTTGTTGGAAAGAGTATTTAAGAAACAGTTGGAGAGCAAGTTTGGATAAGGCAAACTACCATTCTGTGTGGAAAATGCAAAGCGTTTAATTGTCGCTAAGCGTTATACTTTCCCGGATTCGCCTCACTCATCATTTCCAAAACTACATCCACCACATCTTCGGCGTTTGGTTTCGAGAAATAGTCGCCATCTGTCCCGTATGCAGGGCGGTGAGGCTTGGCCGAAATAGTTTGAGGAGCACTGTCGAGCAGAGTGTAACCGCCTTGTTCCACCAGCACTTGCTGCAACATATAAGCTGAACCACCACCAGGAACATCTTCATCAAAGAATACCACCCGATTGGTTTTGCGTAATGACTTTAAAATATCCTTGTTCAAGTCGAAAGGTAGCAGGGTTTGCACATCAATGAGTTCAACGCTGATGTTCAAATCCTTTAGCTGCGTAATAGCATCCTGGGCAATGCGGATACAGGAACCGTAAGTAACGATGGTAACATCTGTGCCTTCACTTAGCACTTCCACCTGCCCGAAAGGAACGGTAAACTCACCCAGATTCTCGGGTAATTGTTCCTTTATGCGATAGCCGTTAAGCGGTTCTACCACAATAGCCGGTTCGTCGCTTTGCAGCAGTAAATTATACATTCCGGCGGCCTGAACCATATTGCGGGGAACGCATACATGAATACCCCTCACCGAATGAATGATGCTGGCCATAGGTGAGCCGCTATGCCAGATTCCCTCCAGGCGATGCCCACGGGTGCGGACAATAACAGGCGATTTTTGCCCGCCTTTGGTGCGGTATTGCAAGGTAGCCAAATCATCGGTGAGCATTTGCAAACCGTAGAAAATGTAATCGAGATACTGTATTTCGGCAATGGGGCGAATGCCACGCAAAGCCAAACCAATTCCTTGCCCGATTATGGTGCACTCACGGATTCCGTTGTCGAAGATGCGGGTTTCGCCAAATTTCTTTTGCAGTCCTTCAAAGCCCTGATTCACATCTCCTATACTTCCCAAATCTTCGCCAAAGGCAACCAAATTGGAATATTTCTCAAACAGTTTCTCAAAATTAAACTTCAACACTTCACGGCCATCCACCTGTTTGCTTTTAGTCGAAAACACAGGTTTAATTTCTTTAATATTCAGGGCATTCCATTCGCTGCGGCTGTGCAATAAGGAATTGTAGTTTTCGGCATTGATAAGTTTTGAACTTTCAAACCAAGCCTCTAATTCAGCCTTAGTCGATGAGTTTGTATTGCGAATCGCCCGAAGCGTTTTACGCACCGCTACCTGAATATCCTTTTTACTTGGGTCGATAGTGGCAGCAAATGTTGTTTTAATTTGGATTAAATCCTCCCGATTTCCGTTTTCGGCAATCACTTTTTCAAGCAGCGGCAACACGGTGGAAATATCGGTTTTGATGGGTTGAAGATAGGCTTCCCAGGCTTCTTTGCGGGCATTGCGAACGGCAATTTTGGCTTCTTCCTCAATCAGATTTAATTCTTCCTCGAAGGCAAATGCATTTTCAATCAACCATTTTTTAAACTGCACTAGGCAATCAAATTTGGTTTCCCAGTCCATACGCTCTTTGGTTTTATAGCGTTCGTGACTACCCGAAGTGGAGTGTCCCTGGGGTTGAGTAACTTCCTGAATATGAAAAAGCACCGGGGTGTGCGTAGTTCGGCATTCTTTCACTCCGTTTTCATACATCTCAATTAGCCCGGCATAATCCCAACCTTTTGCTGTGAAAATACGAATACCGTTAGTGCCTTCCTGTTTTTCGAATCCGGCCAACACTGCCGAAATGCTTTCTTTGGTGGTTTGATATTTTTTGGGAACAGAAATTCCGTAGCCATCATCCCAAACACTAACAGCCAAAGGCACTTGCAATACCCCGGCTGCATTGATGGTTTCCCAGAAATGGCCTTCGCTTGTACTGGCATCGCCAATGGTAGCAAAAGCTACTTCGTTTCCGCCTTTGCTAAAGTTATTTGGCGAAGAAATAGCGGGTTCGTTTCGATACACTTTTGAAGCGAGAGCCAAACCCAAAGCACGAGGCATTTGAGCCGCTGTAGGTGAAATATCGGACGATGCGTTTTTAAGTTCCGTTTGATTTTTCCAGCTTCCATCTTCGTTCAAAATGCGGGTACCGTAATGCCCGTTCATACTTCGTCCTGCCGATGACGGCTCCGCTTTCACATCGGTGTGGGCATACAATTGAGCGAAAAACTCCTGAATGGTGAGCAATCCACAGGCCATCATAAAAGTTTGGTCGCGGTAATAACCGGCTCGCCAGTCGCCTTCACGAAAGGCTTTAGCCATTGCTATCTGAGCTATTTCCTTTCCATCGCCAAATATCCCGAATTTGGCTTTTCCGGTCAGCACTTCTTTACGCCCGGTGAGGCTGGCCTGTCGGCTTTCGTTGGCTATACGGTAATCGGTAAGAAGTAATTCTTTATATTCTTCAAAGGTAAGATCTGTGGCTTTTTCGTCTTTCTTTTCCTGCGACATAGTTTAAGGGTGTATGTTTGGGCAAAGATAGTATTTTAGTAATGAGTAAAAAGTAGTGAGTAGATGCACGACAAATTGCATTTCTTTGAATAATTCAATTGGCAATAAGATGAGAGATGCCTCAATTGTTACCAATTACAGTTTTTGATATTGAGTTCCCTCCCTTCGGTCGGGATGACTGCATTTTTAGGGGCATTTTAAGTGGAAGAGGAAAGAGTGGGCGGTTCTGCCGTCCACTCTTTCCTCTTCCACTCGCTGATACAGACAGCGATTGTCTTGCCGAACGCAGTGAGGCATCTCACACCGAAATTATGTAATAGTTTACCACAATAGTATAATAGTTAAAAGTGTCAAGTATCGCATTTTTGCTGATTCAAATTCAGGGTCATTGTGAAAACTAAAATTTTCATTTGTAATAATCTAACAAATAAATACCATGAAAACTTACTTACTTCTTGGAATAGCTGTTTGTTTGCTGGGCTGCGATTCTAAAACAGCCGAAAAACCCGATACTGGAAAAGATTCGCGGTTGGCTTTGCTGAATGAGCGGGAGTCTAATATCACGGAATTCATTGTGTAGTTTAATGAACTGGAACGCAATCTGGATTCTGTTGCTCAGAAACAGCACCTGATAAGGATAAGCACCGATTTGCCGGGTGAACTTAAAGCCAGCCAAAAACACCGTATCAACTCTCAGATTAAAGCCATTAACGAGTTGATGGATGAAAACCGAAAGAAGCTGGAGGAACTAAATAAGAAGTTGAAAAGTTCAGGTTTTAATAATAATGCTTTGAAATTTACGATTGCTACGCTGAATAGGCAATTGGCTCAAAAGAATTTGGAATTAGTGGCTTTGAACAAACGATTGAATGGGCTTAATGCACAGGTAAGCCAGTTACAAACATTTGTATTTGTGCTGAATGAGGGAAATGAGCTGCAGTCTAAAATTATAGCCGAGGAAATGGAGAAAATTAATACCGGTTATTACATTGTTGAAAAAGCCAAAAAGCTAAAGAAGTCGAAGATTATAAATCCACAGGGAGGTTTTATTGGTATTGGCAGAACGGCCAAACTTGCCTATAATTTTGACCATAGTTTGTTTACCCGGGTAGATATTACCTGCCTCGATACCATTCCTATAAACGGTAAAATGAAAATAATCAGGAATCACCCCAAGGATTCCTATACTTTATTTAAGGCCAACAAACATGAGGTGGAATATATGGTGGTGAATAATCCCGAGAAGTTTTGGAGTGCCTCTAAATACTTGGTTGTAGCGATGGAGTAGAGTCATTGTGGAAACCACACACGAAAATTATCTTGCTGAACCCTAAAGCTCGCTACTAAATTTTGCTCCTGAATTCTTAAAGGTATTGTAAAACTGAAGGTTGTTCTGAATACCGAGCATAAGCCATTTTTTATCGTTAGGATTTTCGCTTTCAAAGGCTTCATCAAAGGTGCGTTCGGTTTCTTCTTGCAACCAATCTAAGAGCGTTAAGCCATCGCCTTCAATAAAATTAATATCTACAACAGCTTCCTGAATTAGAAATGCGGCTACTTCGCGAGCATTTTCAACTACACATTTCCTCAATAGTTGTCCACCTGCAAAACCCGGTTCAGGACGGCATTTAATACAATAATAGTTTTCCCGTGTCCATTTTAATACTTTCGGCATCGACTGCTGGGCACTCCGATGCTGCAATTGATTTCGGATAAGTTGGGGTTTGTTATTCTCAATATCTGAACACAAACTTTTGAGAAAAAGGGTTTCTAAACTACAATTATTGAAAATGCCGATTTGCGGACTTTTAAGGTTTTTCTTTCGGTTTATGGGTTGCGAATAGGCGGTGAAACTTCCTATTAATAGGCAAACTAACATAATTCCCAAAAACTTCCTGATACAGGAAAGAGAACTAAATTTCCCAATCATATTATATTTCTGAGTTACAGTCATTCTTGGTTTACACTATATTTACTTCTCGTTCTAAATCCACTCCAAATTTCAGTTTCACATCATCAATAATCCGGTTGGAGAGGTCGATTATTTCAGCTCCCGATGCATTTCCATAGTTTACCAAGACCAATGCTTGGTTTTTATGCACACCAAAATCTCCTTCCCGGTAGCCTTTCCATCCGGCTTTTTCAATAAGCCATCCGGCAGCTAATTTGGTATATCCGCTTTGGGCAGGATAGGCAACAATTGTGGGGTAATTTGATTTCAGGAGTTCAAAAATCACATTTTCAATTATGGGATTCTTAAAAAAACTACCCGAATTGCCAATATCCTTGGGGTCGGGAAGTTTGCTGCTTCGGATATTGATAACAGCTTGAGCAACTGTGCCAATGGTTGGAGTAGAAACGCCCATCATATCTAATTCCTGCCCAATAGCTCCATATTCTATGTTTAACTTCGGATGCTTATTTAGTTTGTAAGTAACAGATGTAATAGCATATCTATCCTTTCCTTTCTGCTTGAAGTAGCTTTCTCTATAGCCGAAATGGCAGTCGGATTTCGAGAAAATCACAACAGATTTACTAATCATATCTAAAGCATCTAATTCTATAAAACAAGCATTTTGTTCTACCCCATAAGCTCCAATATTCTGCATTGGAGCGGCTCCCACTTTGCCAGGAATAAGCGACAGGTTCTCTAAGCCACCCCAGCCTTTACTCACACAATGGCTTACAAATTGGTGCCAGTTTTCGCCCCCTCCTACCTTAAGTGTAATTGATTGAGGATCTTCGGCAACGGTTTCAATTCCTTTTATCTCGTTTAGCAAAACCAAACCGTTAAAATCTTTTGTAAACAAAATATTGCTACCGCCACCCAACAACAGTTTTGATTGGGTGTGAAACTTGTTTTGTGATAAGATTTCCTGCAATTCAGAAACGGAAGTAAACTGTGCTAAATACTCGGCCGAACAACGGATTCCGAAGGTATTGTATGGAAAAAGGGAAGCGTTTTCCTGAATTAACATTTAGCCAAAATCAACAGCTAAAGTAGGCTGGGCTGAAAGGCTAATTTGGAGCAAGTGGTCAATGTTTCAACACAATAGGTTTGAAAACTAAAGGGCATAAAAAATCCCCAAACATTTTTCACAGATGAAAGATGTTTGGGGATAATAGAAATGAGAAATTATCGTCCGCTGATAAAGGCGTTTAAATCGTCGATGCTGCTGCTAAAGCTGAAAGCATCGTTTACTTTATAGTAATTGTTGGGGTCGGTGCAGCGGCCATAAGAAAACTTTGCTACATCTAATTTGCTGTCTTCAAATGAAAAGAGATTCATCAGTTCACGAACCTGAGCAGCCGAAACACAATTGCTGCCGATGATTTGCTTGGCAATCTGTACTTTATTTTCTTCAAAAGGCTTGCCACTGATAGAGGATTTCATGCTTTGGAAATCTCCTGAACTGCAAGGACCAAAACAACCATTTCCTGAAGGGCGAACAGGTTGTTGTGCAGGTTGAGCATTAGTTCGGGTAGTGGTGGTGGTAGTTGTAGTGGTGGTTTGTACGGCAGGCACATTCATATTTATGTTGATGCTTCCACCGGGAACGCCCATATTCACATTGGTGTTCACATTTTGATTGCCTGTAGTGGTAGTGGTAGTTTCTTCAATCATATCGGTTTGAGCCGAAACCGAAACCGAGAAAGCGATGATACTTAAAACGAGAGTAATGTTTTTTTTCATTTTTTGAATAGTTTTTTGATTGGCAAAATTAAAACAATTATTGTGCCACTGACTTGGAACGCAAAGCTTCAATTTTATTGGTAAGTGAAACAAACTGTTCAACACTTAGTTGTTCAGCTCGTTTGGTTAGCTCAGGCCAATCGGGTAGGGGAGAGGTGAGCAAGGGGCGAATAGCGTTACCCAACATTTTTCGGCGTTGGTTAAATGCCATTTTCACCAAGCGATAAAAGGCTTTTTCGTCGCAGGGTAAGGTTTCTACATTGTTTCTCACCAAACGAATTACGCCCGATTTTACTTTTGGCGGCGGCTGAAACACCCACTCGTCCACTGTAAAAAGATATTCGATAGTGTAAAATGCCTGCAAGAAAACGCTCAGTATTCCATACTCTCGGCTTCCTGGTGGCGAAGCAATGCGTTTGGCTACTTCTTTCTGAAACATCCCGGTTACTTCCTTCACCTGACCACGATTTTCGTAAGCCATGAATAGGATTTGTGAGGAAATATTATACGGGAAATTACCCACTATGGCTAATCCTTCTGTTGAAATTACTGATAGTGGCATCTTCAATACATCACCCTGAATCACTTTTAAACCGAGAAATTTGTCTGCGTGCTGCATAAGGTATTCCACACTTTCGGTATCTATTTCAGCAGCAGTAAGCACTATTCCTTCCTTTTGGAGCAGATATTTGGTTAAAACGCCCATTCCCGGACCCACTTCAAGCACTTGGTTGTAGCCTTGCATCAACACCGAATCGGCTATTTGTGCAGCAATACTTTCGTCTTTTAAGAAGTGCTGACCGAGGTGCTTTTTGGCTTTTACGTTTTGCATAATGGAGTGGGTAAAGGTAGATAAGAATATCCCTAAACTACCTCGGCTACCGTAAATGTGCTGCCTCCTATAAAGATAACATCCGTAGGTTCGGCAGCTTTATTGGCTGCCCTCAGAGCATTTTTTACACTGGTATAATGTTTGCCTTTTAGCCCTGCTTCAAGGCTCTGTTCATACAATAGTTTTTCGTCTAATCCCCTTGGCAAGTCGGGTTTGCAAAAATAATAGGTAACGTTATTTTTAGGAAGAACTTCAAATACTTTGCTTAACTCTTTATCGGCCACCACACCAAGCACAAAATGCAAATGGTCGAATTTTAGCTTACCCAAATGATTACTCACCTCAATTATTCCTTCTTTATTGTGTCCGGTATCAGCAATGGTTAAAGGTTTTTTGTTGATTATCTGCCATCGGCCTTTCAAGCCTGTGATGTCCACCACATTAGCTAGTCCTTTTTTAATTGCATCGTCCGGAATTCGATAGGCTTTATTTCGCAATATTTCCACTGCCTGACAAACGGCTTTTACGTTATGCTGCTGGTATAAACCCGAAAGTTGTAGATTTACATTATTGAGATAGGACTGGCCTTTTTCGGAAATATCAAATTGCAATCCGGGTTTTGAAGGGGAATAAGTGAGATTTTCAACCTTGAAGCTTTGGTCGGCAAAATAAATTGATGAGGCTGTTTCTTGAGCCTTAGCTTTAAAAATAGCTTCGGTGTGTGAGCTGGTTTGGCTTATCACTACAGGGGTTCTGGGTTTGATTATACCAGCTTTTTCGGCAGCAATTTTCTGCAAGGTATCGCCCAGTAAATTTTGATGGTCCCAGCCAATGTTCGTAATAATGGAAAGTTCGGGACTGATTATGTTTGTGCTATCCAATCGTCCTCCAAGACCTGTTTCAATTACGGCAATGCTGACTTTTTCTTTAGCAAAATAATCAAAAGCCATTCCGACCGTAATTTCAAAAAACGATGGATTATGCCTTTCAATAAAAGGTTTTACCTTCTCTACAAATTCCTGAACTCTCAAACGCGATATTTCCTTTCCATCCACTTTAATACGTTCTCTGAAATCGTGAAGGTGTGGAGAAGTAAATAACCCTGTTTTATAACCCGCCGATTGCAAAACCGCTGCCAACATACTACTCACCGAGCCTTTACCATTAGTTCCGGCAATGTGGATGCACTTAAGCTTATCTTGCGGATTACCCAAATACTCGCATAATGCTAAAACGTTTTTTAAATCCGCCTTATATGCAACAGGCCCAATACGTTGAAACATCGGCAAGCGACTGTAAAGATAATCGAGGGTTTCGGTGTATTTCATCAAGATTGGACTATTTTATTCAGATAATGAGGGAATGGAGAACGCACAAAAATATCATTTGCTTCCTTGAATGCAACAATAAGTATTGAGAAATAGAACGGGCGAAAATTATCCCTCAAAATTTTGATTTTGATTCTATTTTTGCCAAATGGCAGAAAATTCAATCGTTACCAACAAAGCCCCTAAACCCGTAGGACTTTATCCCCACGCACGCAGGGTAGGAAATTTGCTGTTTTTATCGGGTGTAGGCCCTCGCGAAGCCGGAACAAATGCTATACCCGGTTTAGAATTAGATGCATATGGCAATATTCTTAAATACGACATCGAAGCCGAATGCCGCTCAGTGTTTCATAATGTGAAAGTCATTTTAGAAGAATCGGGCAGCAGTTGGGATAAAATAGTGGATGTAACCGTTTTTCTTACCAATATGAAAGCCGATTTCCCCACCTACAACCGCCTCTGGGCCGAATATTTTGCCGAGAACCCGCCTTGCCGGACCACCTTAGAAATAAAGAGCCTTCCCACACCTATTGCCATAGAATTAAAAGTTTTAGCTACGATTGATTAATCACATTTCAGATGAAGTATATTAAGTATTTATTTATTTTAGGATGGATGGCTCTATCCGCTTTATCGGAAGCTCAAAAACCTACTGTAGAATATTGGGATGCTGCAAAGAAGATAAAGAAGTATGAAGGCCAAACTTCCGAAGACATTAAGGATGGCCTTTGGACATTTTGGTACGAAAACGGAAAAGTGAGTTCAAAGGGAACATATATAGCTGATGAAAAGCAAGGACTTTGGGAATCTTTTTACGATAACGGTAAGCCCCAAAGCAAAATCAACTACAAAGAAAACCTCGAGGACGGTAAATCATTGCAGTACTATAATAATGGTAACGCAAAAGAAGAGGCCGAATATAAGGATGGAGAAAAGAACGGAAAACACCTTTCTTGGTTTGAAAACGGCAAAAAGAAAAGCACAGGCACCTACACTGCTGGAGAACGTAGTGGCGAGTGGGTAGAATATTACGATACCGGAAAGATTAAAAGTCAGGGTACATATAAAGATGGAAATCAAAATGGCCTTTGGACAGAATACCATGAAAATGAAGCCAAAAAGGAAGAAGGGACTTATCTTGATGGCAGCAAAATTGGCAAATGGACATTCTTTAACACTTCCGGGAAACCCGTTAAAGAAGAAGCCTGGAAAAAAGGAGTGCTGGGGAAAACAAAAACATTAAAATAATACTTGATTTATTTCCCATAATTCTACTTTTGCGAAATGTCGGAGAATACCAAAGCCGTAATATTTTCTGCTCCATCGGGGGCAGGAAAAACCACCATCGTAAAGCATTTGCTCACCCTTCCCCGGTTTCGATTCGAGTTTTCGGTATCTGCCGCAAGCCGCGACAGGCGAAGCAATGAAACAGACGGTAAGGATTACTACTTTTTGGGCGTGGATGAATTCAAGAAACGCATCGACAACGATGAATTTTTAGAATGGGAAGAAGTGTACCCCAATAACTTTTATGGAACGTTAAAATCGGAAATAGACCGCATTTCGGCTAAAGGTAACCACCCCATTTTCGATGTAGATGTGGTGGGAGGATTAAATATTAAGAAATATTTTGGAGCTAATGCCTTGGCAATTTTTGTAATGCCGCCCAGTGTTTCAGCACTTGATGCCCGCTTGCGTTTCCGCTCCACTGAATCAGAAGAGAGCATTCTTCGCAGGGTTGCTAAAGCCACTTCCGAACTGGCCTACTACACTAAATTTGATAGAGTAATCCTTAACGATAACCTTGACAAAGCCCTCGCCGATGCCGAACAATCTGTAGAGGAGTTTTTGTTCTAAGGAATGCTAACGGTGTAAGGAATTTCCATTACCTTGTACCAAATACTTTATAAAATTGCACCTCGCCTCCCTTTCTCTCCTTAATTTTCGGAATCACAACGAAATTAGCCTGCAATTCGATAAGCGAATTGTTTGCTTCACGGGGGCAAATGGTAGCGGAAAAACAAATTTATTGGATGCGGTGTATTATCTGGCTTTCTGCAAAAGCTATTTTAATCCGGCCGACCATCAAATTATTAACCACACAGAAGCCTTAATGGTGGTGCAGGGAACTTTTGACGATAACAACGAAGAACTCAAAATATATTGCGGGTTAAAACGTGGACAACGCAAAATCTTTAAGAAAAATGGAAGAGAATACGACCGCCTCTCCGACCACATCGGCCTAATATCAGCCGTTATGATTTCGCCCACTGACCATTTTCTTATTTCTGGGGGAAGCGAAGACAGGCGAAGGTTTCTCGATTCGGTTATCTCCATGCAAGACCGTTCGTATCTCGAAAATCTAATTGCCTATAACCGCTTTTTGTTGCAGCGAAATTCCCTGCTTCGCTCCTTTGCTGAGCGTAATTATTTTGATGAAGCATCAATCGAAGTGTGGGATATGCAACTATCGCAGGTTGCCGATGTAATTCACTTAAAAAGAAAAGAGTTTATTACCTCATTCGCCACCGTTTTTTCCGATATTTATTCCCAAATTGGAGCGACTAGAGAAATTCCAACCTTGAACTACGAATCGCCATTAGAACAAGGTTCTGCACAGGAAATTCTAACCCAAAACATGCAACGCGACCGAATGGCTGGTACCACTACATCCGGTATCCATAAAGACGATATAGAATTTCAATTAGATGGCTTTCCTTTAAAGAAATTTGCCAGCCAAGGGCAACAAAAAACCTTTTTGTTGTCACTGAAAATTGCCCAGTATTACTGGCTAAAAGCGGCAAATGGGGGTAATCCTATTTTGCTGTTGGATGATATTTTTGAAAAGCTCGATAACACACGGGTGGAGCGACTTTTCAATTTAGTGGCTTCTGATAATTTCGGACAGGTTTTCATTACCGACACCGATGCTAAACGTATTAAAAAAGCGTTTCTGCAAACAAACATTGAACCGCAGTTTATACCTATCGTATAATTAAATAGTCATCCGCTTATAAATCAATACTTAACAATCTTCTTTTAAATTGATTCTGTTTCAGATTTCAGGCTAATCATGTACACCGACAAAATCCACCGGATTTTAAAGTTGGTGGTTAAGCAACTTAACAGATAATCAACAAAAAAGGCCACTTGGTTAAAGTGGCCTTTTTCAACAATTGAGATGTTAATTTTATTTTTTGTCCAAATGCTTTTGGTAACGCGTGCGGAATTTATCCACACGTCCAGCAGTATCTACTAATTTCATTTTCCCGGTGTAGTAGGGATGCGATTTATCAGAAATCTCTAATTTGATAACCGGATA
>CANJNG010000079.1 GCA_947475205.1 Bacteroidota bacterium | reverse complement strand
TACGACAACGATAAGAAGCATGGCTCAGCAAAACGCTATTACCCGCACTCGGGAGCGTTGATGGAATGGTGCGATTATCATTATGGTGTAAGGGATGGAGAATTTAAAAACTACTACTATTCGGGAGCACCAAAAACTGAAGGCAACTATGTTATGGGCAAAATGGATGGAATGTGGACAAAGTTTCATCTTGCCGGTGGCGAAGTAGCATCAGAAGGTCAGTATGCAAAAGGCAAGAAAGTGGGATTATGGAAATATTACAATTCCAAAGGCGAGTTAGTCAAAACTATTGGCTACGGTCAAGATGGCGTTGTAAAATCTATAAACGGTGTAGCGGTGGAATCCACAGGCACACCCACCTCGGTTTCGCAACCTGGAGTGCAGCCCAAAACTATATCTGGTACCCCAAAAGTGTCAGGAGGAGTTACGGCACCCACCGCACCATCTGGCGATCACAAGCCCACAGCCCCCAGCAAAGGAAAACCTAAGGTTAATTAATAATAGACTTGGGATTGGAGATATTAGATTAGAGACTAAATCTCAAGTCCCACATCTCAAGTCTCTCATCTCATGTCTCAACTATAAAACTATATATAAATGGAAGCATACATTATTGGCGGATACCGTTCCGCAGTTGGAAAAGCCCCTCGTGGACTGTTCCGTTTCACCCGGGTCGATGATTTGGCCTCGGATGTGATTAGGCATTTGATTGCCGATTTTCCTCAGTTGGACAAAAATCTGATTGACGATGTAATTGTGGGGAACGCCACTCCTGAAGCCGAGCAAGGCTTGAATATGGGACGTATGATTTCCTTGATGGGCTTGAACACCGACAAAGTTCCGGGAATGACCGTGAACCGTTATTGCTCATCAGGTGTTGAAACCATTGCTATTGCTACTGCTAAAATTAAAGCTGGTATGGCTGATGTAATCATTGCCGGCGGTGCTGAAACAATGAGTCCAATTCCGTTTGGTGGCTGGAAAACAGTTCCAAACTATGAGTTAGCTAAATCTAATCCTGATTATTATTGGGGAATGGGCTTAACTGCTGAAGCAGTTGCCAAAGACTACAATGTTACTCGTGAGGAGCAAGATGCGTTTTCATATAATTCGCATCAAAAGGCCATAAATGCTATTAAAGAAGGGAAATTCAAGCAAGATATTGTTCCTATTAATATAAAGGAAGTTTATTTAGATGCTAAAGAAAAACGCAAAGAGCGTGAAACTATCGTAGACACTGATGAAGGTCCGCGTGCTGACACAGCTTTGGACAAATTGGCCAAATTGAAACCTGTTTTTGCAGTAAACGGTTCGGTTACTGCCGGAAACTCAAGCCAAACCAGCGATGGTGCGGCTTTTGTATTAATTGTTTCTGAACGGATGTTGAAAGAATTGAACGTTCAACCACTTGCTCGTTTGGTTTCTTACGGTGTGAATGGTCTTGAACCCCGTGTAATGGGTGTTGGACCCATCTACGCTATACCAAACGCTTTGAAACGTGCTGGATTAACTATCAATGATATTGATCAATTTGAATTGAACGAGGCTTTTGCTTCTCAGTCATTGGCAATATTGAAAACATTAAACATTAATCCTGAAATAGTAAACGTAAACGGAGGTGCTATTGCTTTAGGACATCCACTTGGTTGCACCGGAGCTAAACTAACAGTGCAATTGCTTAATGAGATGCGTCGCCGTAAACAGAAATATGGCGTAGTTACTATGTGCGTTGGAACTGGCCAAGGTGCAGCAGCAGTTTACGAATTACTTAATTAGAGGTTAGATATTAGATTTTAGACATTAGATAAATGCCGCACAATATTTTCCAACTTAATGTTTGGCAAAAGGCAATAGATTTGTGTACTAATATCTATATCAATACTCAACAATTTCCAAGAGAAGAAACGTATGGTCTGCAATCACAAATTAGAAGGGCAGCCGTTTCGATACCATCAAATATTGCCGAAGGAGCAGGAAGAAACTCTGACAAAGAGTTTCTTCACTTCCTCGGAATATCAAAAGGGTCTTGTTACGAATTGCAAACTCAAATTATCATTGCTCAACGATTAAACTTCATCACGGAAACTCAAAGTGCGGAAGCATTGGATTCATTAAGCGAAATTCTGAAAATGAAATTTAAGCTAATGGAAAAACTAAAAGGTGGACTTCCTCCCAAAGAATAGTGATTCTGCCAAAATCCAAAATCAATTATCTAAAATCTGTAATCAATTTCTAACATCTAATATCTATTGTCTAAAATCTAAAAAACAATGTCAACATCAACACAAAAAGCAACCGCACTAAAAGGCGGCGAATGGCTTATAAGAGAAAGCCAAGCTCAGGATGTATTTATTCCTGAAGAATTTACTGAAGAGCAATTAATGATTGCGAAAACCTGCACGGATTTCATTGAGCAGGAAGTAGCTCCGAACTTTGACCGTATTGATAATATGGAAGAAGGTTTGATTCCTAGCTTGCTTGAAAAAGCGGGAGAACTTGGAATTTTGGCTGTTTCTTACCCAGAAGAATACGGTGGGTTTGGAAAGGATTTGGTAACGAACGTGCTTTCAACGGAAGCAACAGGAACAGGTCATTCGTTTTCTGTGGCTTTCTCGGCACACAATGGAATCGGTACTTTACCACTACTTTATTATGGAAATGCTGAGCAAAAAGCGAAGTATATGCCTAAATTGGCTACTGCTGAGTGGAAAGCTTGCTATTGCTTAACTGAACCTTCGAGCGGTTCGGATGCAAATAGCGGGAAAACTCGTGCAACGCTTTCGGCTGATGGTAAACACTACATTTTGAACGGTCAAAAGATGTGGATTACTAATGCTGGGTTTGCTGATTTGTTTACTGTTTTCGCTAAGATTGACGATGATGCAAATTTGTCGGCTTTCTTGGTAGAGAAATCTTTCGGTGGCATTACTTTGAATGCTGAAGAAAAGAAAATGGGTATCAAGGGTTCTTCTACCCGTCAGGTGTTCTTTAATAATTGCCAAGTTCCGGTTGAAAATTTACTTTCTGAGCGTGGAAACGGTTTTAAAATTGCCGTAAACATCTTGAACATTGGTCGTTTGAAATTGGGTGCTGCTGCAATTGGTGGTGGAAAAGCTGCCGTTGGTTATTCAGTGAAATATGCAAACGAACGTGAGCAATTTGGCCGTCCTATCTCTAAGTATGGTGCAATTCGTTACAAATTAGCTGAAATGGCTATCCGTACATGGGTAAACGAATCGGCTACATACCGTGCTTCGCAAGATATTGAAAATGCTATAAATGATATGGTGGCCGGTGGTTTGGATGATGCCAAAGCTAAATTGAAAGGTTTTGAGCAGTATGCAATAGAGTGTGCTATCTTGAAAGTGTTTGGTTCTGAGGTAATAGATTATGTGGTGGACGAAGCTGTACAAATCTATGGTGGAATGGGCTTTAGTGCAGAATCGCCAACTGACCGTTCATATCGTGACGCTCGTATCAACCGTATTTTTGAAGGAACAAATGAAATCAACCGTATGTTAACTGTTGATATGTTCTTACGTCGTGCGATGAAAGGCGAACTTGATTTGATGGGCCCAGCAATGAAAATTGCCGGTGAATTGATGAGTATTCCTGAATTTGGTGCAGAAGACGAAGGTTTGTTTGCAAACGAGAAGAAATATATCAAAAACTTCAAGAAAGCTGCGTTGATGATTGCCGGAAGTGCGGTTCAGAAGTTTATGACCAGCTTATCGAAAGAGCAAGAAATATTGATGAACCTTGCTGATATTTTGATTGGCATTTACACTGCTGAAAGTGCTTTGTTGCGTGCTGAGAAATTGGTGGGTGTGCGCGGCGAGGCCGGTGCACAAGACCAAATTGATATCGCTAAGACTTATATCAACTCAGTAGCTGACACTATTTATGTGGCAGGTAAAGAAGCTATCAATTCATACGCTGAGGGTGATGAACTTCGCTTGATGCAAATGGGCTTGAAACGTTTTACTAAAACTGAAGCTTATAACGCTAAAGATGCCCGTCGTCGTATTGCCGCTAAGGTGATTGATGCAGGTAAATGGTGTTTTTAGTGTTAGATTTTAGATGTTAGACATTAGATTTTAGATTATTCAGCATTAAATTGTCTAGTGTCTAAAGTCTAATATCTATCGAAAGTCTATTGATTAATTAAGCCGGTCCAGTAATGGGGCGGCTTTTTTGTAGTATGAAGTTTTGGCGATATTGCATATTGTTGTAATCTGACTAATCTATTCAAGATTCAACAATGGCATAAAAGAAATATTTGGTCAAATTATTAGCATTTTCCTTCATCTTTCACATTTAAACTTATAGATTACGGGCTGTGGGTTGTACCTTTGCAGCGTGATATCAATAGCAAATCTTTCCGTACAGTTTGGCGGCACTTACCTTTTCGATGAAATTTCTTTTTTAGTTAATCCCCGCGACAGAATAGGCTTGGTGGGAAAAAATGGAGCAGGGAAATCAACACTTTTAAAAATATTATCCGGCGAGCAACCTTCTGATGGAGGCGAAGTAGCCATGCCTTCGGGCTCAAAGATTGGCTATTTGCCTCAGGAAATGCACCACGCCGATGGTTGCACAGTGATGGAAGAAGCTAAGAAGGCTTTTGCAGAACTAGCTAAATTGGAGATAGATACAGAATATATCAACGAGCAACTCACCATCCGTACCGATTATGAAAGCGATGAATATACTGAGCTCATTCACCGTCTGCATGAGGTTACCGAGCGTTATCAGTTACTCGATGGCTACAATGTAGATTCGGTTACCGAGCAAGTGTTGTTAGGTTTAGGATTTACCCGGGAAGATTTTGATAGACAAACTGTTGAATTTAGCGGTGGATGGCGGATGCGGGTTGAATTGGCTAAAATTCTACTCCAAAAACCCGATGTGCTTCTTCTCGATGAGCCTACCAATCACTTAGATATAGAAAGTATTCAATGGCTGGAAGATTTTTTGGGGTCTTATCCCGGAGCCATCATCTTGGTTAGCCACGATAGAGCATTCCTCGATAATATAACGAACCGAACTATCGAAATATCGGTTGGGAAAATATTTGACTACAAGGCCAATTATAGTAAATATGTTATACTCCGGACTGAACGACGTTCTACACAAGAGGCTGCAGCCAAAAATCAACAGAAATATATTGAAAAAACAGAAATTCTGATTGATAAATACCGGGCGAAAGCAAACAAAGCTTCATTCGCTCAGTCTTTGATTAAAAAGTTAGACAAGTTGGATATTGTGGAAGTGGATGAAGAAGATAATGCTTCAATCCGGTTTAGTTTTCCACCAGCACCACACTCGGGAAAGGTGATAGTTAGAGCTGAGAAACTCGGCAAAAGCTATGGGGAGAAAATGATTTTAGAGAACGTAGATTTTGTACTCGAACGTGGCGACAGGATAGGCTTTGTGGGGAAAAACGGTGCAGGGAAAACCACCCTTTCAAAAATAGTGGTTGGGGAAACCGACCACACCGGAAAGTTAGTGCAAGGCCATCAGGTGAAGCTGGGTTATTTTGCCCAAAATCAAACTGAAACGTTGAATGGTGAACTAACCGTTTTACAAACCATTGACGATGTAGCTACCGGCGATGCCCGCAAAAATATCCGTGGACTTTTAGGCTCGTTTTTGTTTAGTGGCGATACCGTGGAAAAGAAAGTAAAGGTATTGAGCGGCGGTGAAAAAAACAGGTTGGCGATGTGCAAATTGCTTCTCACTCCGTATAACTTTTTGGTTTTAGATGAACCAACCAACCATTTGGATATGCGAAGCAAGGATATGCTGAAACAGGCCTTGCTTAAATTTGACGGAACGCTTATTGTAGTTAGCCACGACAGGGATTTCTTGCAAGGATTAACCACCAAAGTATTTGAATTTCCTGGAGGAAATATTCGTCAGCACTATGGCGATATTTATGATTTCTTGGCGGCTAAGAAGATTGCCAATCTGAGCGAACTAAACCGTAAAAACACACTTCAGGCTCAACAAAAGGATGCTGCAAAACAGAATGTTCAACCTAAAGCTAAAGATGAATCTTTAGAAATAAAAAAGCAACAAGACAAGGCGACCAAACAGCTTGATAACGAAATAAAGAAGCAGGAAGAACACATAGCAACGCTTGAAGCACTGGTGAAAACTATGGACGAAATAATGACAGACCCTGAACGTTTTAAAGAGGCTTCAAAAAATGAACCGGCAATTTTTGAGAAATATCAAAAGCTGCAAAATGAATTGACCACAGCAATGGAAGCATGGGAGAAGTTGGTAGTGGAAAAAGAAGTGGTGTAAAATTTAGATTTACCTAAAACAAAAAAGCCTTTGGATTTATCCAAAGGCTTTTTTGTTTAAAAACAGTTCTTCTTAATACACCACTACACGTTGGGTAGATTTCTCAGTGCCATCAACTTTAACGGTAACGAAGTACATTCCTTGGTTAAGTATATTTCTATTTATCTGAAAATCACTTTCCGTGTTTTTATTGGATTCAAACACAATTCGGCCAATTTGGTCTGATACACTTACCGCATAAGATTTACCTTTATTGGCAATATTTAAGTTTATGTTGCTTTCTGTTGGATTTGGGCTAATGTTAAAAATAGTGTTAGTGCCGGTAGCATTTTCGATACCTGCGGGCGATGGCACATAATTAATAGGCATTGAAGCAACATAATTAGGTTGAGTTGTACCACATAAAATGGCCTCAAATACACGAGCTGCTTCGTTTTTAAGCGAATCATAAATAAAGGGTTTACCGATATAAGCTGTATGTCCGCTGCCGGTAATGCTAAAAAAAACATTAGGCTGAGAATTGGCATCTGCTTGTGTATGCAAATAGGAACCGCCTTCAATAGTAATAATATTTTGCCCTTGAACCTGTGCAAATCCATGACCATAAGGAACAGTGGGATCGCTGGTTTCGTGAATGGCTATAAGCGGTGGATCATTTGAATCAAGCCAAGCTGCTTTATGAAGCCCGCCACTCATACTCCAAACACCTTGAACAGAAGAATTAAATTGGTAATTACTACTGGTATTGCCATCAATTCCACCATTAGCTGTAATTGTAGAGGCAACATAAGAGGGCAATTCAGACAATCCATCAATGTAAGCAGTGTGTGCAGCCAAAATTGCACCGGCAGAAATTCCGCTCAAAAACACAAAGTTGGTGTCAATTTTATATTGTGCATGATGCTCACGAATATAGCGGATAGCCGCTTTTTGATCGCTAACTGCCTTTACAACCACGTCAAGCATTACAGCAGAATCGGCAGTTAGTACACAAAAAAGATTAGCTGTATTTAATAATCTGTAGTTGATGGCACAGGTTACATAGCCACGTTTAGCAAAATCGGTGCAAAGTGCTACCACGTCTCCATCACTTTTGTCGCCACCAATAAATGAACCCCCATAATTAACAAAAAGTACAGGTCTTTCAAGAGCATTGTCACCAGTTGGTTCATAAATATCCATCGTTAAATCAATACTTGCAGTATCGCAATGGCGAATTCCTTGCCCGTAAACAAGGTCAGGGGTTTTGGTAACATCGGTAAAAATTTGTTTGAGATACCTATCTCCACCACAAGATGAGTTACTTGTTACTTGAGCAAAAACAGAAGCAGAAAGGGCAAAAAGAGCGAAAGTAAAGATTTTTTTCATTAAATAGTTTTTATTGATTATCAGTGTACAAAACTAAAAGATAAATGAAAGCGGGAAAATAAAATTTAATGGCTATACAGGATTTTGAATGGACATGGGGCATTTAACCTTAGTAGAGATTAGAACAAATTGGATTTAACCTTATTGCAGTAAGGTATATTTCGGGGCATTGCTGTTCTACTAAGGTTTAAATACAAATCTATAAATCCAGTAAACCCGTATTTACTAACTCACTACGAGTATATAAACTTAGTCTTTGCTGCTTTTAATAATCGCTTCAGCCAACAATAAATCAAATGGAGTTGTGATTTTAATATTGCTTCTTTCTCCTTCAAAAAAGTAAGCTGTATTTCCAACTCGCTCAAAAACCATGGTGTCATCGGTTATGAATTTAGAGTCCTGAACTGTAGCATAAGCCTCTTGGATTAGTTTATTGTTGAAGACTTGCGGTGTTTGAATGGCACGAAGTTGCGTTCGGTCAAATACCTGTAGTTCGCCGTTTTTCAAACAACGAATTGAATCAATCATTTCTATTGCAGGAATAGCCGATTTGTGGGTTTCAGCCATTTTATAGGCTTGTGAAATTAACTTGGAACTCACTAAAGGTCGTACTCCATCGTGAATAGCAACAACCCCGGCCAATGAAATATGTTTTAATCCTTTCTTTACGCTATGGAATCGACTTCTGCCACCTTCTGAAACAATAACCCTTTTTAAGTAAGGATAATGAGAACAGAACTTTTCCCAAATTGCAAAATACTCCCTTGGGAGAACTACTACAATCTTAGATTCTTCGTGTAATGTCTCGATAAACTTATCAATCGTGCGAACAAGAATTGGTTTGCCGTCCAAAAGCATAAACTGCTTCGGGACATCGCCTCCCATTCGTTTCCCCTGACCGCCTGCAACTATTAATACAGACCTGTTCATTAACGATTAAAGTATTAGCATACAATCACCATAAGCCAGGAATTGGTATCCTTCTTTTATGGCTTCGCGGTATGCTTCAAACGTGAAATCGTAACCGGCAAAGGCCGCAACATTCATCAACAAGGTTGATTGTGGTTGGTGAAAATTGGTGATTAAGCTGTTTGAAATTTGGAAATCGTAAGGCGGAAAAATGAATTTATTTGTCCAACCGTTAAACTCTTTCAAATGGCCTGTGGTGGAAACCGAAGTTTCTAATCCTCGCATTGTAGCCGTACCAACCGAACAAACTTTCTTCTTTTCGTCTTTGGCTTTGTTGATAATTGAAACCACATCATTGGGCAAAATCAACTGCTCCGAATCCATTTTGTGCTTCGTTAAATCTTCCACTTCCACTTGGCGAAAAGTTCCCAAGCCTAAGTGCATGGTAATTTCAGGTAAATGAACACCTTTAATTTCTAAGCGTTTTAGCAATTCGCGACTAAAGTGCATGGCCGATGTAGGCGGAGCAACTGCACCTTCGTGTTTTGCAAAAATGGTTTGAAAACGAAACTCATCTTCTGGCTCTACATCACGTTTAATATAGCGTGGTATTGGGGTTTCGCCCAAATTATAGATACGGCGTTTAAATTCTTCATATCCACCATCGAAAAGGAAACGCAACGTGCGACCTCTTGACGTAGTATTATCAATTACCTCAGCAATCAAATCATCATTTTCGCCAAAATATAGTTTGTTTCCAATCCGTATTTTACGAGCCGGGTCAACTAAAACGTCCCAAAGCAGGGTTTCACGGTTTAGCTCACGAAGCAAGAAAACTTCAATTTTAGCACCTGTTTTCTCTTTATTTCCATACATACGAGCAGGAAACACACGAGTATTATTCAATATCATTACATCGCCCTCATCGAAATACTCTAACACATCCTTGAAAATTTTGTGTTCTATCGTTTTGGTTTTGCGATTAAGCACCATCATACGGCATTCGTCGCGGTTTTCGTTTGGATATTCGGCAATAAGTTCTTGAGGAAGTTTGTATCGAAATTGGGTAAGTTTCATCTATTTCGCTAAAAGTAAGGATATTAATATTGTTTCCGGGAAGTATATAGCACCTCCAAGAAAGAGTGCAAAGATATATTTATTGCCTATTCAAAAAACATGAATTTTTGAGAGGTTTTTTGATTGCATTTTCGCACCTTTATGGCGTTACAAACGCCGTTCTCAAAAGACCTCGTTGCACTTTATTAAACGAGGTCGAGCGGGCTAAAAACGGTGAAACCCTCTAAGATTCCTTTGATAAACAAATTACTATATCTAAAAACCGACTAAAAGGAGCTCTTAGATTCCCCAAAAAACAAATTACTAAATCTAAAAACCGCTTTCAGCGAAAACCTTTGCCAGCTGGAGTAAACTAAACCGCTTTTAACGAAGACCTTCGCCAGGGAGGTATGCTGCTGGTGGTGAGATAGCGGGAGAATTGCCGGATAGTATTATTGTGATTTGGATGCCCGTATTCCAATCTCTAGCCCCTCCCCTTGGAGTCAAGGGGCAATAGAAATATTCGATGCACAGTCCTCATTAATTATCGAATATCTTCATACCCTTGCTTCTTTATTTCCGGTGAGGATTGAATACGGTTTACAATGGCGTGTATTAAATTCATTATTTCCCAATACGTTTTAAACTTAGACCCGAATTGCTTGTCTTATCCCAAAAGGTATAGTTGACTATTGATGAATTATATGCTAAGCACAGCGGCATGGTTTATAACCTGGCCCTACACTACGTTCAAAACAGTGAAGATGCTCAGGAGATAACTCAAGATGTTTTTGTAGCCGTTTATCAATCTTTAGAAGGATATCAGAAAACTTCGTCCATAAGCACTTGGATGTATCGCATCACTATAAACAAGAGTTTAGATTTTCTGAAGGCACGACAACGCAAAAAGCGATTTGCTTTTCTAACTTCCCTTTTTTTTCCTGACAGCAATGAATTGAGATATAACCCTCCGGAACATAATCATCCGGGAATAGTATTAGAACATAAAGAAGCCTTAGAAGCTCTGTTTAAAAAGATTAATGACTTACCCGACAATCAGAGAACAGCACTGATACTTCATAAAATTGAACAAAAACCGCAAGCAGAAGTGGCTGAGATTATGAACCTAAGCACCAAAGCTGTGGAATCGTTAATTCAGCGTGCCAAAACTAATCTTTCAAAAATGATGGATACTAGCGAAGGATAATTGAAGAAACGTCGTCAAATATAAATAGTAGGATAAAATGGATTTAAGAGATTTAGAAAAGATTCAACGAGTGGATGCCCCGCCCTATCTTTATACAAGAATTCAACAAAGGATAGAGCAAACAAAAAAGGAAACCATGCCTAAGGGTGTTGTGTTAACCTTGGCCTTTTGCTTTGCAGTTATAGTTGTAATAAATGCTATGGTATTTTTAAATTATCGCATACAGCCTAATCCTACCGAAAACCTTGTGCAATCCTTCCAACTCAGTGCTTCCAATTCCTTATACCAATGAATAAAGTAAAAGCATTAAGCTTCATAAGCATAGGCCTATTGGTTTTAAACCTATTATTGATTTGGTTTATATTTTCTCACCGACCAAATCATGGCGGAAAAGAAGGCCCTAAAAAGATAATTATTGAAAAGTTGCACTTTGACGAATCTCAAACCAAAGCCTACGAGGTTTTGATTGACGCACACCGAAAGGACATTCAGCGTTCAGAAACACAAATGATGGCACTGAAAAATCAATTGTATGGAAGCTTGCAAACCGGAAAAAACACCGATGCTTCCGATTCCTTGATTTTGGAAATAGGAAGGGTTCAAATGGAGATGGAAGATATTAATTTCAATCATTTTAATGAAATCAAGCAACTTTGCAAACCCGACCAATTAATATACTTCGACGAATTGTGCGGTGAAATTGCTTCACTCTTTAATCATAAACCCCATCCGCCACTGCATGAAAAATAGCAGAACTATTTGTCTGCTTATTTTTATTGGGTTTTGTCAGGTCGCCCTCTTGCATGCCCAAACCATTCGGCTTAGCTTTATTCCAAAATATGGAGATAAGGCTATGCTGTTAAGCGATTCTGCATTTAAGGCCAATGACTCCACTGATTTAGAAATAGCTGAGCTGAAGTTTTATGTTTCCAATATGCAATTGCTGAAGAATGGAGAGGTTGTTTTTACCGAAGGAAACAGCTTTCACCTCCTAGATGCTAAGCAAGCCCAAACTCTGCAATTATCCATGGACACCAAACAGCCTATTACTTTTGATGAGCTGAAGTTTGATTTGGGAATAGATAGTTCAAGCAATGTTTCGGGAGCAATGGGCGGCGACCTCGACCCCACCAAAGGCATGTATTGGACCTGGCAAAGCGGTTATATCAATTTTAAACTGGAAGGTAGAAGCAAGCATTGTGAGACCCGAAACAAGGAATATCAATTTCACTTAGGCGGTTATCAATCTCCAAACTCTTGTTTGCAAACCTTACGATTCCAAGTGGATAATCCCAATCGGATAGCCTTAATCTTAAATGTAAAAGCGATTTTAGATAAACTAGATTTGGCAAAGACGAACCATATTATGTCACCATGCACTGAGGCGGTAATGCTTTCACAAATGGTGGCAAATGCTTTTAAGGTTTCTAAGAATTGAAGAAAAAGCTAATCCTATTATCTGTGGTTTGCATGGTTATCCTTGCCTTTCGTGCTGCGAATGATAGTGGAATTAAAGTGCCGGCCAATTTCCCTAAACCGGTTTATGATTTTTCGAAGAATCCTTTAACGCCCGATAAAGTGCTCTTGGGAAGGGCATTGTTTTATGATCCCATCCTATCGCGAAATAACCAGATATCCTGCTCCAGTTGTCATTCCCAATTTTCGGCCTTCACCCATGTTGATCATGCTTTAAGTCATGGCATTGAGGATAAAATCGGGACACGTAATTCACCGGCCCTCATGAACCTGGCTTGGCAGAAAGTATTTATGTGGGATGGAGCCGTTAATCATTTAGATGTGCAGGCCTTGGCCCCAATGAGCAATCCGCTAGAGATGGATGAAAATTTGGCCAACGTAGTTTCAAAATTACAAGCAACTAAGTTGTATCCAAAATTGTTTTTAAATGCCTTCGGTGATTCGGTAATAACGGGCGAGCATACCTTAAAAGCTATTTCCCAATTTATGCTTAGCTTGGTTTCAAGCAATTCAAAGTATGATAGCGTAATGCGTAAGCAAGCTGCTTTCAATGACCAAGAGCAGAATGGCTACACTTTATTTAAGAAGAACTGTGCATCCTGCCATAAGGAGCCACTGTTTACAAACGATGAGTTTAAGAACAACGGTTTGCCATTGGATACCACCTTGAATGATTATGGCCGATTCGGAATAACTAAGAATCCCCTCGACTCTTTCAAGTTCAAGGTGCCAACGCTTCGCAACATCGAGTTTTCTTATCCCTATATGCACGATGGCCGTTTCAAAAAGCTATCACAAGTGTTGAATCACTACACTGCCGAAATTCATCAAAGCCAAACCCTTTCGCCCGAACTTCACAAACCAATTGTGCTAACCTCCAATGAAAAGGTGGATATCATTGCCTTCCTGTTAACCCTCTCCGACAAATCATTTCTTTTCAATCCCCAATATTTTTATCCTAAAGAAATATTTTCAAAAGCAGCGAAGGATTAAGAACTGAAAATCGTCTAAGCACTATTCAAACACCCCAAATACAAAAATGACAAAGAAACTTTTATTGGTAACGCTATTGATAGGAAGCCAATTTTGCAAGGCACAATACAATACCTTGTGGATTCCCGATACACTATCAGGAACAAATTTCAACCTCTCGCTTAACGACACTTTCGCACAACTGCGAACCGGAAATCAAACGATAACAGGTGGAATAAACAGCAGTAGCTTTTGGGGGCCCACCTTGATTTTTAATCAGGGAGATACAGTACACATGAATGTACAAAACAATCTGAATGATTCCACCACAATTCACTGGCACGGCATGCACCTTCCGGCAGTGATGGATGGAGGTCCGCACCAAGTTATCCCTCCCGGAACACTTTGGCAACCGTATTGGAAAGTGAAAAACAATGCAGCTACGTATTGGTATCATCCCCATTTGCACGAAATGACTATGGAGCACGTAACAAAAGGGCTAGGTGGATTCATAATTGTAAGAGATGCCACAGAATCTGCTCTTGCTTTGCCCAGAACATATGGTGTAGATGATATCCCATTGGTTTTAACCAGCAGAAAATATGATGGGAACAATCAGTTTATTACCACCAATACGGCCTATGGCGACTATATGCTTTCAAACGGGACTCCTAGTGCAGAAGTTAGTTTGCCTAAACAGTATGTTCGATTTAGAATATTAAATGCAGAAATAGAAAGAGGTTATGATTTAGGCTTCAGCGACAACAGAACCTTTTACATCATCTCAAATGACGGAGGTTTATTGAATGCACCTGTTGCCGTTACTCGAGTTAAGTTGCTAGTAGGTGAACGTGTTGAAATTATGGTGGACCTAGGGGCTGACCAAATTGGTTCAAGCCTTGATTTGATGGCCTATAACTCGAATCAAGCATTCGGCTTTCCAGGCGGAGAGCCGAACACCACCGGTCAATTTGGAAGTTTACTGAATAACACCAACTTCAATGTATTGCATATTAATATAAGTGCAACCACAGCAAATCCTATTACAACGGTACCTTCTGCATTGGCAAACAATACCTATTTCACCGATGCTGATGCAACAGTTACTAGAAATATTAGCATCACAAACGGAAATCCGGGGCCAAACCCTATTCCCTTCAACTTTGATAACACATCCTTTGTATTAGGTACGATTAATAAAACGGTTAACTTAAACGATATCGAAAAGTGGACTATTACCAATAATAATGTCTTTGGCCACACCTTCCATATTCACGATGTGGAATTCAAAATAGTGGCTAGGAATGGCAGTGCTGCAGGAGTTGGTACACACGAATCGGGTTGGAAAGACGTTATGTATGTACCTAAAGGCGAAAATGTTTCCTTTGTAGCCAAGTTTGAGGATTATGCAGATGCTATCCATCCATTTATGTATCACTGTCATTTTGCAAACCATGAAGATGCTGGAATGATGGGACAATTTGTGGTTACGGATGCTACGGTTGGTATAAATTCAAAACCTAATTCGGAGAACGGATATTCGCTTTATCCGAATCCAACCCATGATAGACTTTTTGTAAAGTTTAATGATGCAAGCCAGTCGGCATATTATGTAAGAATATCCGATGTATTGGGCAGAACCTTGTTAATGCTTCCGAAACCGGAGCTTCAAAACGGGATTGACATCAGCCATTTCAGCAAGGGTGTTTATAACCTAAAGCTAACCGATAACAGCACGAAACAAACCACTAGCCAAACCTTTGTGGTAGAATAACGATGAGGCAATTAGTGCACACTTTCTGTTTGTTTATTGGCTTAATTGTGGTTTCAATTGGTTTAACCAGTTTTAAATCAGATGAGGGGGCAATTCCAGACTTTAGTTTACGGAATGTGGACGGGCAATTAATTTCTACTGCGGATTATAAAAACGCAAAAGGATTTATTGTCATCTTCACCTGCAACCATTGTCCATTTGCAAAGCTGTATTCAAAACGAATGAAGGATTTGCATACGAAATATAGTGCCTTGGGTGTTCCCTTAATTGCTGTAAATAGCATGGATACATTAATTTATGCTGAGGAGAGTTTTGATAAAATGAAAGCCAAGGCTAAAAAGGATGGTTTCAATTTTCCTTATCTGCAAGATGCCACACAAGCAGTTGGTAAATCGTTGGGTGCAGAACATACCCCGGCTGCTTATGTGATTTGGAAGGAAAGCAAACAATGGAAAGTAAAATACCAAGGGTGTATTGATGACAATGGGAGTAATCAAAAGAAAGCAAACCCTTTTATTGCAAATGCAATTGATGAGTTATTGCAAGGCAAAACAGTAACTAACGCGAAAACTGAATCATTCGGCTGTGCTATTTTTTATAGAAAGAATTGAAATTTTAAACAATAGAAATAATACCTACAATCACCATTCATACAAAATCATCAATCGGTTAAACTAATTGAACAGTAAAACATCATACAAAACAACATAAACTAACAATGACAAAAAAACTCTTATTGGTATCGCTTCTGATGGGAAGCATTGCCACCAAAGCACAACTCAGCCCTGCAATCACTTCATTTTTGCAAAACACCACCACATTTGGAACGTTCTATACTGCCGGTGGAGGTAGTATTGCTGCCACAAACAATATTTTGGTAAATTGCCAATTGGTGGAATATTCGGCCGGTAACGTGTATGTGCACACAAAGGGCGTTCCTGCTTATCCTACCGGGCCGTTTCAAGACGGTAACCCGTCCAACGCAACCGACCAAGCTGCTATATTTAAGTTCCCCTTAAATCCTGTTCAAAACACAGGAACTGCAACAGCTACCACAGGAGGAAATATTGGTGTCTTTATTAACGGAGTAGCCTTATTTGACTATCGTGATGGAGTGGCATGGAACAACACTTCGGGAGCCTTATGTGGAGGTCCGGGCAATTCGCCTTGTCCAGGTGGCCCCGGTTCAACCCAAGCATGGAACCGCGATGCAATACCAGCCGAGAAAGCCGGTTTCGATTGCTCCAAAGCACATCCTGCAATGGGCAATTACCACCACCATCAAAACCCTTCTGCATTTAAATTAGACTTGAATGTTATTTCAACGGTTTGCACTTTGTATGATGCGGATGGCTTGTATGCTATTGATAGCACACAACATTCGCCTTTGATAGGTTTTGCTTACGATGGCTTTCCAATTTATGGAGCTTATGGTTTCAAAAACGCAGATGGAACAGGGGGCATTGTTAGAATCAAATCAAGCTATTCCCTAAGCTCCAACACCACACGTACCAATGGACCGGCCATAAATGCTGTTGTAGGAACTCAAACTTTCTTCAATGGCTATTTTAGAGAAGATTATGTGTATAATCCCACATCGGCTGCCACGCCAGATTATCTGGACGAGCACAACGGGCGTTTCTGCATAACCCCTGAATACCCCAACGGTACCTATTGCTATTTTGCTACAGTGGATGCAAACTGGAATTCGGTATATCCATACGTTGTTGGACCAACCTTTTACGGCGTATATGCCAACAGAAAAGTAACTTCAGTAACAGAATCTACAACGGTTTACACCCCCACTGCAGTAGGAATTCAAAATTCACCTAAGGAAGACTTGAAAGTGAATGTTTTCCCCAACCCGTCCAGCGACTTTATTGCCGTTCAGGTGATGGGCTTGAATAAAGAAAATTTGAGTGTTGAATTATTTGATTTAGCCGGAAAGCTGGTTCAGAAATCCACAGTAAACGCCGGAGCAACCAACACGTATTTGGATACAAAAACACTTTATGCCGGAAACTACATAGTGAAGATTAAAGGTGCTACTCTGAACACTACAAGAAAGGTAGTAATTACTAAATAGGCTTAACAGTAGAACTTTATTCTTAGAAAACTCCCTTGATTAAATATCAAGGGAGTTTTTTTGTGTGATGGATTTCATGAAAGAATATACAATTACTGCATATATTCACATAAATACATTTCTTCTAGTGTATTAGCAAACTTTTGAACGAATTATCAAAAATTCAACTACTGTTTGAAAACTTTACACCTGTATTGCCTTGTTTAAATATAGCGATATATCTTCGCCGCACATTTTTTCGAACTCTAGAAGAGCCACTTGCCACCCAAAACAAAATATTCGGAAGAGGAATTGGTGCTTTTACTGAAAAGCAAAAACGAAGAGGCATTTAATGTTTTGTATGGCAATTATTCTGCATCACTATTTGGCGTAGTACTTAAAATAGTAACCTGAGTTCGGGTTAAGGTTATTCGTTCATTATTGTTAATAACCTATTGTTTATCAGCAAAATAGTAGCATCTGAAATAGTTATATTTGTAGTGCAAACAGCAAATAATTACACTAAAACCAATGC
>CANJNG010000078.1 GCA_947475205.1 Bacteroidota bacterium | reverse complement strand
TATGCCCTGCAAGATGAAGAGTTCGACCGCACGCAGGGTTTATATTCTATCCCGGTTTGGTTAGGCGGGAAAAACGCTCTTCATTTATCCGAAGCATTGCATTTTTGCTGTGCCACTGTTTTGCTTTATGCCGGATACATCGGAGGATTTGGATGGCCTTACTATATCGGTTATGGAATCTTTGCCGGATTATTAGCTTACCAACACAGCATTGTAAAAGCAGACGATTTAAGCAGAGTGAATCTTGCCTTTGCCACCACAAATGGTTGGGCGAGTGTAATCTTTGGAATTATGGCGGTGAGCGATTTGGTGTTTTAACACCTACAAATTAAACCTCAACCCCGCACGTATCCCAAACTTCTGAATATTGGGATGGTCGAGGTAGGCTAATCGCCAGATGCAGTCAATCCTGATAAACTTAAAAATATTTTCAATCCCCACTCCGGCTTCGGCATAAGGTTTGGTCATCCAGGTTAACCCCTCCGGAAAAGTCATAACGTTTTGGTTGGAGGGGTCTAAAGAGCCCATCAGGCCACGCACGGTAACCACTTCACGCCAATGCAGTTTTCGCATTAAGGGAATTCTATTCAGAAACAAACCATTGAAATGATGAGCAAAATAGCCGCTAACATACCTGTCGCTCACAATTTCAAAGTAGTTCATCATATTGAAAGCGAAATCGTCGAAGGCATACGTTTCATTGCCCTGATGCAAGCCCAGTAAGGGGTAAGGCAGAGTTCCCCATATTTTTGAAGCCTGAATTTGGTATTCACTCCAGCCAATCGGAGCCAGCTTAAACCACTGGTTAATACTCAGCGTTAAGCGGTCGTAATTGTATTGTCCGTTCCAAAACCCTTTAAATCCTTTTATATACTGAACTTGAAACACTGGATACTTCGTCCCTAAAGACACTCGGCTCATTTCGCCCGATAAATACTTTTCGCGATAGGCAAACCGTATCTTAAATCTGAAATCAGAGGTGGAGAGCAAATTGCTTTTCAAACCTGTTTCGGGGTAACTAAACGGAATGTATTCGGTGGGTTCCATTTCCCGATGAAAGAATGCCAACTGGGTGGTTAATCCTTGAAACCATTCATATTCATACATTGTCCGAAGTTCTTTTACATAGGTGAGCTTGTAAAATGGGCGGCGGCGGAAAAACGACGTAACAATATTATCTTCCCGAAAAGCATTTTGACTTTGCCCCAATTGTTCCACTTCGTTTTTGTAATACAAAGCAAAGTAGTTGCGTGGCTTTTTAGAAAGGAAGAATCGGCCACCTACCATATATTTCAAACGTTTATCGCCAAATCCATAAGCAATCGAACCGCTCAATTCAAGGTTTTTACTAAACAAATCACTGGTGCGTAAGGAAAGTTTCAGCCTATTTCCCTCAATTTTATTGTAACTATATGTAGTGTAATAGGGGCCATATTCCACAGGGCCAAGCGTGAAATAGCCTGTAGAAAGTGCATTGAAGAGAGCAAACCTTCGTTTATAGGCAGGCATTTTCACAACACTATCGGCATTTACATAAATGGTTTGTTCCTTTTTGCTGAGGCTGTCGGGGCGAGTTGTTTCCCAAAAATCGATGGTTCTATTTTTAGCACTATCGGCATATTCTATCTTTTCAGGATTGGCATAAAAGCTTTCTTTCTGAGTTTTTCCAAAAACAAAATTGCTGTAGAAGGCAGTTTTGGTGGCAAAAGCTCCGGTTTTAAAGTTGCCACTGTTTAAATCTACTTGCAACTTTTCCTTCACCAGCATAGAGTGAACACTATCGGGAGCATCATATTCCTGCTCTATCATATAATCATACACAAAGTTTATGTTTACTTCAGGCGACAATTTCATTTCCACCTTTTTAACGGCAAACGTTGTATCCATTACCCAAATATGTCCTTGGAATGTCGGTTCCATCTTTCTGCGGCTGCTAAACAGAAGTTTGTAGCACCATTTGCCATCAATATAAGTGCTGTCCTTTAAATAAAACTTGTAGTAAAATCTGCCTATATCAGAAATGGGGCTGATGGTAGATTTCCCAAAAACCGATATAAAGTTGTTATAAATATAAACCTGTTGATATAGGTCGCCACTAAACTGCGACAGACTCCGGCTTTGCGTTCCCGAAATGCGGGTTGCCTTAATCACTTCATGCTCGGCCAAAGGATTCCCCCGATGATAAACATCCGATACACTTTCGCTCAAAATGGCCGGCAGATACACCTTGCCGTTAAGTTTAGAGGTATCCACATTATCAAATACGAAAGCAAAAGGCTTAAACAAAGGGTTCTTTTTCAGCTTTTCGGTTTTGAAGTTGTTGAGATCTACTTCAATTTTGTTGTAGCACTGATAATTGTAGTAAGGTATCTTTTCTTTGGAATTCTTAGCCTTGTTGGCCAATATCTTCCGAAGCAAAAGCTCAGCTGGATCTTCCCCGGGGCGGATAACAATTTCTTGCAACTGCACATTGCTGGAAGAAAACTCGAAATTGATAACTTGCTTTGCACCCTTTTTAATGGCTTTCTTTTGGGTTATATACCCAATGAAGGATGCCGCCAAACTGTCGGTGGGGAAGGAGGTTTCGATATGATAATCGCCCGACATATCGGTGTGGGCCCCGAAGGCAGTGCCAGGAAGCGAAATATTAACAAAAGGTAATGCTTCTCCAGTGCGGACATCGGTAACACGTCCGCTAATTTTGGTAATCTGAGCAAAGGTGCTTAACCCGCTAAGAAGCAGAATGAAACAAACAATTGGGACAAGAATGTTCTTCAGAAAAGCCCTATACATACGAACCGTGAAAATAGCGGTAATGAAGTAGTGAGTCAAGTCTCAAATCTAAATATATCAGAAATGGACTGTTTATATCTATTCTGAGAACCATTTTTGTGACGGAATGATAGATTGTTTTGGGGTGATAAGGTTTAAATGCAGGAATTGATTTGTTATGAAATTAAAGATTGACCTATAGGATTTCCTTCCCAGCTAAATATGATTTTGGTATCAGCCTTTCACCAACAAGGGTAAATATATATGAATAATCTGCTTAGATAAATTCAGAAGATTTATATTTACAGTAAATTTTACCGCTATGACCGAACAGCAAATAGCCCAATTAGAAACTGAAAACCAACGACTAGCTCGTATGGTAGATAGTTTACTTACCCACAATGAGCAACTGAGGGAAGAAAATGCCTATCTGAAAACTCACATTGGAACAACCATTGTCGGTTATTCCAATGTAAAAACCGACAATGGAACAAACGATGCCGGTTATTCCATTGTCAAAACCGACATTGGAATACATAACGGTAGTACTTCCAATGTAAAAAACGACACTGGAACAAACGATGTCGGTTATTCCATTGTCAAAACCGACATAGGAACAACTGACGTTAGTCCTTCCAATGTTAAAACCGACATTGGAATAACTAATAAAGTATTGCCCGTTACCATAGAAATTACTTATACAAATGCCTTTAAGTTGAAAGGCCCTTTAAAGAGAAACGGCTTTTTAAGGGTAAGCTGGAAGTCTGTGCAAATTAGTGGTCAAATAATGCTTCATTGTTATAATAAGCAACTTTGTAGCTATGCGGTTTTGCGGAAAGTTACTGGAATGTCGGAAGGCGGAATTGCCAAACGCTTAATGTCGATGCGTAAAGTTGGTTTAATAACCCGCACAGGATTTCAACGGTTCGAGCTCACCGAAAAAGGTAAACGGCTTATAATGGAAGTCTTTGGGGTGGATGGGTGAGGGTTAATTGTCTTTTCGCTATTTATAAAATGCTAAATTGTTAATCACCCAACAAATGTCGTATTCCCAACTCATTCAGTTATTACGTTTGCACTTCCATTAATTTATTTATGAAAACAATTGCCATTGCTGCCGACCACGCCGGATTTGAGCTCAAAGAAAAACTCATTCTAATTTTGAAAGAGAAAGGTTTTTTGGTGAAAGATTATGGCACAAACGGTTTAGCCAGTATGGACTATCCCGATGTAATCCACCCTTTGTGTAAGGACTTGGTTAAGGGCGATTTTGAACGTGGAATTATAATTTGCGGCAGTGGAAATGGCGTAAATATAACTGCTAATAAATACCAATCCGTTCGTTCGGCATTGTGTTGGACTGCCGAAATAGCTTCAATGGCGAGGTTGCACAATGATGCAAATATTATGGCTCTTCCGGCTCGCTACATTGCATTTGACGAAGCCGTAAAATGCGTTGATGCTTTTGTAAATACCACATTTGAGGGTGGGCGACATCAGGGGAGAGTGGATAAAATTGTGGCTTGTTAAGCTTGATTTGATGTTTCTATAACCAAAATCACTTACTTTAGCATTTTAGTTTCAATGCCTTAAATATGAGAAACAAATCTACACTTACTCTATTCATGTTTTTGGGATTAATTTCCCTCACAACGTCTTCGTGCAAAAAGCAAACCCTTAGCAAATTAGAAGGTTCTTGGGCATTAGTTCCTATCGGTAATCCAAGTTTACTTGGTGATGATGGCACTGTTCAAGCCGGTTGGGATGTTTGGGAGTTTTCAGCAGGCACATTGAGCATTTCACCAGAGGGAGGTGCAGTTATGTACACAACTAACTATACTGTTTCCGATGTGTTTATCGAGTCTTATTTAATTGTAAAAGACTTAGCTAGATTGGGAATAACCATTAGTAAAGAGGATTTGGACAAAAAAAGGGAATTTGACCAGTATAATACCAAATACACAATTGTAAAAATTACGGGCAGTCGTTTAACTCTATTCAGCCAAAAAGCAGGCGGTATTCAACGCGAGTTTATAAAGATGTAAGCATAGCAATATTTGCTATAGTTTTTAGTTCCCATCCTATTTCTTATTTAAAAAGCATTCATTTTGTCGAAAACAAAAACAGCTTGGTTTTGCCAAAACTGTGGACAACAATCGCCTAAATGGATTGGAAAATGTCCTTCGTGCAACGAATGGAACAGCTATGTGGAAGAAGTGATGGAAAAAGCTCCAGCTGCAAGCGGTAGCCAATGGAAGAAATCTTCGGATTTAGCTACGGCTGTTCCACAAAAAATTGCGGATATTGAATCTGGAAACGAAACCCGGATAATCCTCCCTGACGAAGAACTTAATCGAGTGCTTGGCGGAGGTTTAGTACCGGGGTCTATCGTGCTTTTGAGTGGCGAACCGGGTATTGGCAAGAGTACGCTTTTGCTTCAATTAGCGTTGAAAGCTCAAAACCTGAAAACGCTATATGTTACTGGTGAAGAAAGCGGACAACAGGTAAAAATGCGAGCCGAACGTATCGTGTCGGGAGCAAATAGCTGCTATATTCTTACAGAAACGAACATTAAAAATATTTTAGATTCGGCGGCAACCCTGAAACCCGATTTGGTAATTATCGACTCCATTCAAACGCTTTGGAGTGCCGATGTGGAATCGTCGCCGGGAAGTGTATCGCAAATTAGGGAATGCTCTACGGCTTTTTTAAAATTTGCCAAACAAAGCAATATTCCGGTTTTTCTGATTGGACATATCACTAAAGATGGAGGCATTGCCGGGCCGAAAGTGCTGGAGCACATGGTGGATACCGTACTGATATTTGAAGGCGACCGCAATTATGTGTTTAGATTAGTACGTGCCTTTAAAAATCGTTTTGGCTCCACAGCCGAATTAGCCATATATGAAATGAAAGGCGATGGCTTGCGTGAAGTAAATAACCCTTCTGAAGTGTTTCTTTCTCAACGCGATGAAAGCCTGAGCGGGATAGCTGTTTCGGCTATGCTGGAGGGTATTCGACCTATGCTGATAGAGGTTCAGGCTTTGGCAAGCACCGCTGTTTATGGCACACCTCAGCGTAGCGGAACGGGTTTTGACCTCCGCCGTTTGAATATGCTTTTAGCTGTTTTAGAAAAACGCTGTGGATTCCGATTGGCACAAAAAGATGTATTCCTCAGCATTGCCGGAGGACTAAGAGTTGACGACCCTGCAATAGATTTGGCAGTGGTTTGCTCTGTGCTTTCCTCATCAGAAGATATTGCCATTTCGGGCAAGTATTGCTTTGCAGCCGAAGTTGGGCTGAGTGGCGAAATCCGTCCCGTTAACCGGGTGGAGCAACGAATAGCAGAAGCAGAACGCCTAGGCTTTGATAAGATTTTTATTTCGTTCTATAACAAGAAGCAAATTCCGGCCAAAACTAAAATTGAAGTAGTGGCCTGCAAACGGATTGAAGAGGTTTTACGAGCTGTTTTTGGGTAAAGGCTATCCTATTTAGCTTGGTCGTAGTAACTCATTTACATCTTCTCCGGCACTTCGATACCCAAAAGCTGCATCGCATTTTGAATAACTGCTGCTACCTGACCCGAAAGTTGTAATCTAAAATTACGCAGGGCCACATCGGTTTCTTTGGAGATATGCGTTTCGTGATAATACTGGTTAAATTCCTTAGCTAATTCGTAAGCATAATTGGCCACCACAGACGGATTGTATGTATTTGCAGCCTCATTCAAAACTTCGGGGAAACCGGAGATGGTGAGTATAAGTGTAATTTCTTTCGGCAGAATTTTATCATCTGCAATACTTACTTTTCCTGTTTGGATTTCGCCGCCTTTTCGGAGCAAGGACTTAATACGGGCATAGCTATACTGAATGAATGGACCGGTGTGGCCTTCTGTTTCTATACTTTCAGCAGGATTGAACAGCATTTTTTTCTTTGGATCTACTTTCAAAAGAAAGTATCGCAAGCCCCCCATCCCAATTATGCGGTATAATGCTTCCAAATCGGCATCGGATTGTCCTTCAGTTTTTCCTTTTTCGGCAGTTTTTTCTTTAGCCATCGATAGCATTTCCTGAATCAAATCATCTGCATCAACCACTGTTCCTTCTCTTGATTTCATTTTTCCGGATGGCAGCTCCACCATTCCGTAGCTCAAATGAAAGAGGTTGTCGGCATATTTCCGGCCTAATTTTTTCAGAATCAAAAACAATACCTTGAAGTGATATTCCTGTTCGTTTCCAACTACATAAATGCTTTTGTCCAGATTAAAATCCCGCTCTTTTTCATTGGCTACAGCTATATCCTGAGTTATGTACACCGTGGTACCGTTGCTCCGAAGAACTACTTTTTCATCCAAACCATCGGCAGTTAAATCAATCCATATTGAGCCATCGTCTTTTCTGAAGAAAACGCCCTTTTCCAGCCCTTCCTGCACGGTTTCTTTTCCCAGATTATACACATCGCTTTCGTAATAGAACTTTTCGGGTTTAATGCCCAACCATTGATAGGTTACCTCAAAGCCCTGATATACCCAACCGTTCATTTTCGACCATAATGATCGAACATCGGCATCACCATTTTCCCATTTCAGAGTTAAATCGCTCACCTGTTTATTTAATTTGCTTTGCTTTTCAGCATCCTCTTTCGATAAACCCGATGCTACCAATTGTTCCAGTTCGGCTTTAAAGGCGTTGGAATATTGGACATAAAACTTCCCCACCAAATGGTCGCCTTTCAAACCTGTATTTTCCGGAGTATCCTTGCTTCCGGCCATTGTCCAGGCCAGCATACTTTTGCTGATGTTGGTGCCTCTGTCGTTGTATAAGCAAGTATGCACAACTTTATTTCCGGTGGCTTTCAGGATTTCGGAAATTGCTGACCCTAGGAAAATGTTCCGTAAATGGCCAAGGTGCAACGGCTTGTTAGTGTTTGGCGACGGGTATTCAATCATCACTACCGGCGATTTTTCGGTAATGGGACTAAAACCAAACTTTGCGGATGAAGTTATTGCATCAAACTCCTGTAGCCAATATTGGGGAGTAAAGCTAATATTCAGAAAGCCTTTAACAACGTTATATTTGGCTACAATTTCGTTGTTTGCCACCAACCAATCTCCAATTTCATTGGCGGTGATTTCAGGCGATTTCTTAGAAACGGCTATTAGGGCAAAGACAGTAAGCGTTACATCGCCTTCAAATTCTTTTCGGGTTTCCTGAAACTGGATCTTTTCGGTTGCTATTTCTGCCCCATATACTGCTTGAAAAGCTTGCTTAACCGGGGAATTCAGGATTTCTTTAAAATTCATTCTGTTTGTATACTCTTTACTTAATTCTCGATATTAATTACTAATTAAAGTACATTATTCAACTGGTTACTTACTTTTTGCAGGATTTCAAAGGCATTTTCTGCCATCTGATTTTCTTTATCGAGGGTAGGATTAATTTCTACAATTTCGAAACAGCACACTTTGCGGCTACGCACCAAACGTAGAATAAGGTTTCCGGCCTCTTTTTCGGTGATGCCATTGGGTACGGGGGTTCCGGTCCCCATCGAAATCTTGGGGTCCATGCTGTCCACATCGAAGGAAACATAAATAAGATCGCAGTGGTCGAGGTAGCTGAGAATTTCTACGGCGGCTTTATCTACTCCTTTTTTGCGAAGTTCGTTCACTGTAAAATTACGAACCCGGTGCTTTTTAATTAAATCGGCTTCGGCCGGCTCCACCTCGCGAACAGCAACATAAACGAGGTCTTTCCATTTAATCTTTGGACATATTTCCCCAATATTTTTTAATTCGTCCCATAGCTCAACAGTTGTGTCGTCTAAAGTATTGATTTTATTGTCAATATTATCTTCACCCAAGCTGACCGCCAAGGACATACCGTGTAAATTACCACTGGGGGTGGTGTAGGGAGAATGTATATCGGCGTGGGCATCAATCCAAACAACGCCTAAACGGTGATTGGGAAATTCAGCTTTTATTCCGGCAATTGTACCGCCGGCTGTACTGTGATCGCCAGCCAAAACGATGGGAAAATGATTAGAGTGAAGTGTTTTCTTTACAAATTTGCTTACACGGGTGTACATATTTATAGTGCCTCGAATACGCTTGGCGTGAGGCTGTTTTACCTGCTCGAAAAGCACCCGATTTTCGTTGGGCACTTCTATGGTTTTTTCTTTTTTGAAGTATAATGAACCGAAGTCTAAAGCGGCAATCTTTACGGCATCGGGGCCGAGACTTGCACCACGAGTTCCCGCCCCTATCTCCGACTTTACTTCTAAAACTTTGATATTTATCATTTTATTTGAATTGGTAGATTGAACTTGTGTTCAATTAAAACCTTTATGAAAAGGTTGCCAAAAATACAGACGAATGGCACACAGATGACGGCAACCAACACTTTCGCTTAAGTGTGAACTTATACGAAGTCCCTTACACCTCTCCCCTACCCTATTCCAAATTCCTTTACTTTCGCCTTCGCTTTTAAACTATGAACAAAATTTTGATTGCCAACCGGGGCGAAATAGCCCTGCGAATAATGCGTACAGCTCAGACTATGGGCATAAAATGTGTGGCTGTTTATTCCGAAGCCGATGTTAACTCCTTGCACGTTCGTCAGGCCGACGAAGCCTATTTGATTGGTCCGCCGCCGTCGGCACAAAGCTATTTGCTGATGGATAAAATTATCGAAGTAGCTTTATTAAGCGGCTGCGATGCCATTCATCCCGGTTACGGATTTTTGAGCGAGCGTGCTGAATTTGCCCGCAAGGTAAAAGAAGCCAAACTCATTTTCATTGGCCCATCGGCCGAGGCAATGGACATGATGGGCAGCAAACTATCGGCCAAGCAAGCCGCCAAACGCTACAATGTACCCCTTGTTCCCGGCACCGACCAAGCCATTACCGACCCGCTTGCAGCCCTCGAGACTGCCAAAGAAATTGGATTCCCCGTGCTAATAAAGGCCTCCGCAGGGGGCGGTGGAAAAGGAATGCGGGTGGTGGAAAATGCCGAAGAGTTTCTGGAACAAATGCACTTTGCCATCAATGAGGCCCAGGCTTCGTTTGGCGATGGAGCCGTATTTTTAGAACGCTATGTAGGTTCGCCCCGCCACATCGAAATACAGGTTATGGCCGATAACCACGGAAATGCAGTGTATTTGTTTGAACGAGAATGCAGCATCCAACGCAGACACCAAAAGGTTGTGGAAGAAGCTCCATCGGCAATTCTTACACCCGAAAAGCGGGCTGCAATGGGCAAATGTGCTGTAGATATTGCCAAAGCCTGCAACTATAGCGGAGCAGGAACAGTGGAGTTTTTGGTGGATGAAAACTTAGATTTCTTTTTCCTGGAAATGAATACCCGTTTGCAAGTGGAGCATCCCGTTACCGAAAACATTACCGGACTCGATTTGGTGCGTGAGCAAATTAATGTGGCTCGCAATCTCCCCCTATCTTTCAAACAGGAAGATTTAAAAATAAACGGACATTCCATTGAAATACGCGTTTGTGCCGAAGACCCGCAAAACAACTTTATGCCCGATATTGGCACCTTGTTAAAATACCGCATCCCAACCGGGCATGGCATTAGGGTGGACGATGGCCTGGAAGAAGGCTCTGAAATTTCTATCTACTACGACCCAATGATTGCTAAACTCATCGTTCATGGTTGCGATAGAAACGATGCTATTGGAATGCTCACCCGTGCCATTGACGAATACATTATTGTTGGTGTAGAAACTACATTGTCCTTTTGCCGATTTGCCATCAATCATCCCGCTTTCGTGAGTGGTAAATTTGATACCCATTTTGTGAAGAACCACTTCTCCCCCGAAATGCTTAACACAGCCAATCCTAAAGAGGAAAAAGCAGCCTCAGCATTAGTGGCTTATTTGATGGAAGAAAACAAAAAAGCAAAGCAGAATACTGTTGTTGCTTCGGGTGAAAGTAAGTGGAAACAGAGAAGGTGGTAGAGCATGTAAATTGTAAACATAAAAATACTGTTAGTTAATCTCTCCTAAAGTAAACGACATAGTGTTTTGATGTAATTAAAAAACACAACCATCATCCATTTTGCTATCGAAACTATGTCCAAATGTGCTTTTATCAAACACATTGAATATATCCAATAAATATATATTTATGTTTTGAGTGAATGTTTGATAAGCTTGATGTAAAAGGGTTCTATAAATGAGCCAAAACTAATTTTTTTCACATAATTTAATCGCCATACAGTTTTAGTTCTATTTTAGCGGGTCAAAAACGAAGCGGAAAAGCCCATGAACTATAAACAAATACTACTCTCTATCCTTACTCTAATCAGTGTTTCCACACTTTCCATAGCACAGGTAAGCGATACTGCCGGAGCAAAACCAAAGCGAATTCGCCCTCCTTACGAGCCCAATAAGCTCCCTTCTATCAGTCTTGGAATAGGAAATTTGGCCTTTAATGGCGATGTGGGGAAATCTTTACAAGTGGTAGACTTCTCTAATTTCCGTTTGACTTATCGTTTAGATATTGAACAACGTTTCTTTAGTGCCTTCGGTGCATCACTAACAGGGATGTATGGAAAAATGGCTCGCAACGAACGCACTCCATCACGCAATTTAAACTTTGAAAACACTGTTATGCAAGGCGAGTTGAACATAATTGTTTATTTAGACAACAATTTATTTATCAATCGTTCTTCAAAATTCTCACCCTACTTATATGGTGGTGTTGGTTATATGATGTTCACCCAAAAAACAGATTCTCTTGATAAAAACGGTACTGCTTATAACTACTGGAGCGATGGTACAATTCGCACACAAACTCAAACAGAGGAAAACATTCAGAAAAGCGGTAATTCTAATCTTACGCAGATGGATCGTAAATATGAAACCACTGTAAAAGTAAAAACACCTAATTCTTTAGTGTTTCCGGTTGGTTTAGGACTTCGCTATAAATTAAGCAACCACTTTTCAGCCAATATTCAAGCATCGTATTATATAACGATGAGCGATTTGATTGACAATGTAAAAGATGGTGGAAATGATAGCTATGTATATGTAGGAACTTCGTTCACCTATAATATAGGTATGTCGAGCAACAAGAAAGCCCCAACAGAATTCGACAGTGTAGATTTTGCTTCGTATGATAAGGATGATGATGACGGCGATAAAGTTGCCAATAATCTTGACGAGTGTGCAGGTACTCCTGAAGGTACTAAGGTGGATGACAAAGGCTGTCCGCTTGATGGCGACAAAGATGGTATTCCGGATTACTTAGACGAAGAGAAAAAATCGAAAGAAGGAGCTATTGTAGATGCTCAAGGTGTTACAATTCCTGAAGATTATACTGGAAAAGAAAAAGATTCTGTTGCTACTGACCACACCCGTATGGCTGAAATATTCCCAAGCAATAAAGATGAATTAGTAGGTAGTTATTACAGTTTTGATAAACCACAAAAAGCAGGAGCTTCCAAATCAGGAGGTGCATCGACACTTACTGATTTCAAATTTGCTGACTTAAATGGCGATGGTTATATTTCTTCGGACGAAATCTCTGCTGCCATTGACCAATTCTTTGATGGTAACAGTCAAATGAAATCAGCTGACATAAACAAGCTGATTGACTATTTCTTTGAACAATAGCCTATCCTTATTAAAAATCCGAAACTTTGATTACCAAGGTTTCGGATTTTTGTTTTTACACATCCCATTAATTTTATTTAGCCTATTGGCTTTGCGTTTATACTTTGACATTTTCTGACTTTAAATTTGAGGCTGCTTTGCTGGAAAGCCTTGATTCAATGGGCTTTCAAACGCCCACCCCCATTCAGCAGCAAGCCATACCGTTAATATTAGACCGAAAAGATATTATTGCCTGTGCTCAAACGGGTACAGGTAAAACCGCAGCGTTTCTGCTTCCTGTTATTAACCATATAATTAAGGAACGCAGCGGAAATATCAGCACCTTAGTTATTGTTCCTACACGCGAACTGGCCATTCAAATTGATGAAGCCCTCCAAGGATTTTCCTATTTTGCGAATACCAGTTCATTAGCCATCTATGGCGGAAACAATGGAATGAGCTTTGAACAGGAAAAAAAAGCCTTAACGCAGGGTGCCGATATAATCATTGCTACACCCGGCAGGCTGATTTCGCATTTGAATATGGGCTATGTTAATTTCAAAGGAGTTCGGCACTTGATTTTAGATGAAGCCGACCGTATGCTCGACATGGGTTTTAGTGAAGATATAGCCAAGATTACCCGTTTTCTTCCAACCCAACGCCAAACATTGCTCTTTTCGGCAACAATGCCTCCAAAGATTCGGACATTGGCCAAACAAATTCTAAAGAACCCTGAACAGATTAGTTTATCCATTTCAAAACCTGCCGAGGGAGTTACCCAACGGGTTTATCCAGTTGCAAACGAACAGAAAATACCATTAATCAGGCGGATTCTTAAAGAGTCTGAGGCCGATAGCATTCTTATATTTTCGGGAACTAAGCTAAAGGTAAAGCAATTGGAAAAAGAATTGAAATCGATGCGGTTTGATATAGCTGCAATTCATTCCGATTTGGAGCAAACCCAACGAAACGATGTGCTTCGGGCATTTAAAAATAAAAAACTCAGGATATTAGTTGCTACCGATATTCTTTCGCGAGGCATAGACATTGATTCCATTGGACTGGTAATAAATTACGATGTACCCGGCGACCCCGAAGATTATGTTCACCGAGTGGGTCGGACGGCAAGGGCTCAAACAACCGGAGAGGCTATTACCTTTGTAAATGCTGCCGACCAGCATAAGCTCAAACGTATTGAGGATTTGATTGGCTATAAGTTGGAACTGGGAAAACTACAAGTGTAAATTCCGCCAAATGGAATTCAAGCCTTTATTTTGATACTTGAAAAGAATTAAAGTTTGAACTCACCCATTTTTCTAATCGGTTTTATGGGAAGTGGCAAAACCACTTTAGGCAAACGTTTAGCCAATAAACTTACTATCCCCTTTTTCGATACCGACCTTGAGATTGAAAAGAAATTAGGGAAAACTGTAATCGAAATTTTTAAAACAGATGAGGAGAGCAGGTTTCGAGAAATGGAAAGTGAAATACTTAAGCAGTTAAAAGCTAAACCAGCCCTAATAGCAACCGGTGGCGGTTTGCCATGCTTTGGCAATAATATGCAGGTGCTTAACCAAATGGGAACAACCATTTATCTTCAATTGTCGGAAAAAGCATTGTATTCCCGATTGAAATTACAACGAACGAATCGCCCTTTGATTGCTAACCTTTCGGATAAAGAGTTAATGGAGTTTATTCATCTTAAACTTACAGAACGAGAATCTGTATATATGCAGTCGAAAATAATAGTAGATGTGCTAAAATTGCCGCTTACAGCGTTAGTGAACAATATCAAAGAAATTGCTCCTTAGTCAATGCGATTTATAGTACGACTCACAGAGTTTAAGTTTAATATTAAAGACTCAAAGCAAGTCAGTGTTTTGCTAATTATGCTTGCATCTTTGTTCGTTTATGCCTACCAGATTGGACAAAAAGTAAGCATAATCAGCGATTTTGCAGTGTTTTGGCATGCCGGAAATAATTTCAGCAATAATGTGTCGCTTTATTCGGGTATTGGCGGTGCCTGCCGATACATTTATCCACCCTTTGCTGCCATGTGTTTTCAGGTTTTAGCTTTGTGTGAAATGCACCTGTCGGCCACTATTTACACCCTGTTTAACTTAGGATTTTTTGCACTCATTATATACTACAGTTATCAAATTCTGCGTTTTTTCAGCACGAATACAGTCTACTTGTACACCTCCATTTTAGTAGGAACTCTACTTTCCCTGCGATTTTTCCTCTATCATTTTATGTTTGTGCAGATGAATGAATTGGTGCTATTGCTATCACTTAGTGGCATTTACCATTATCTGAAAAACAAAATATATTATAGCGTTCCGCTTTTAGTATTTGCGGTTTTTATTAAAATTATTCCCATTTTTATTCTGATATGGATACTTTCGAAACGCTTTAGCTGGCAAACTTATTTCCTTGCTCTGTTTTGTTTTCTTTTAGGCATTTTACTCCCCATCTCTCAGCGGGGAATGGAACAGGGAATGGTGGATCTACAAGAATATTATATAACATTTTTAGAGCCATTTCAAAATGGAGGCGTAGAACCCAAACTTCAAAACTATGGCCTTAGTGCCTCACTTTATAAAGTATTTTCATCTACTCCCGACGGGCTTAGATACGATTACATTATCACGTTGCTCCCCTTTGAAACTATTGGGTTGATGAATAAATTCCTGATACTATCCCTGCTTACACTTTTTGCAGCATTGCTGGCTTTGTCTCGGTTTGTTTATAAAGCAATCTCTATTTTTGAAATCAGCTTTATTCTGCTATTCACCCACCTTGTTTCAGGCATTACCTGGGAATATCATCTGGTGTCGCTATTATTTATCTATGCCACACTTGCTTTTACTTATTTGAATAACAAATCAGCCAAATTGTTTTGGTCTTTGCTTTTAGTTATTGCAGTATTTAATGCAATATTAGGTGCCGATACGGTTGGGTTTTACCTTTACTACAAAGCTTGTGGATTCAGTATTCTTACCTGGTTTATGTTACTTTTAACCTTCTTGACATTCCTTCTTTTTCTTAAGGACAAGAACAGGGTAAAATTGATAACCTGAGTTAGGAATTGAAGACATTGACATTTTGAGATAATCATCAAACTTGAGCTTAATTTCATCTACTTTTGTCCCGAATCAGCAATATTGCTATTAAACACAGGGCTTTTAACCCTGAAAATTGGAAACAATGAGCAAAAACGGAAAAGTGCTGGTAGCTATGAGTGGAGGAATTGACAGCAGCGTAACTGCATTGATGCTCCACGAACAAGGCTATCAGGTAGTGGGCATCACGATGAAAACGTGGGATTATGCCAACAGCGGCGGCAGCAAAAAAGAAACCGGCTGCTGCTCTCTCGACAGTATAAACGATGCACGAACTCTGGCCGTAAACCTTGGATTTCCGCATTATATCCTCGATATTCGTAACGAGTTTGGTGATTATATAATCGACAACTTTGTGGATGAATACCTCGCCGGACGAACCCCAAACCCCTGTGTGCTTTGCAACACTCACATAAAATGGGAAGCCTTGTTAAAACGTGCCGATAAACTGGATTGTGAGTTTATTGCTACCGGGCATTATGCTCAGGTGAGGGAAGAAAATAATCGCTTTATAGTGTCAAAAGGATTAGATGATAGCAAAGATCAAAGCTATGTACTGTGGGGTTTAAAACAGGAAAGCCTAAAACGAACCAAGTTCCCTTTGGGTGGGTTTCGAAAAACAGAAATACGCCAAATGGCTGCCGATGCAGGCTATGCCGAGTTAGCCAACAAAAGCGAAAGCTATGAAATTTGCTTTGTGCCCGATAACGACTACCGTGGCTTCCTAAAACGTAAAGTAGAAGGCTTAGAAGAAAAATTAGATGGTGGAAACTTTGTAGATGTGGCCGGAAAAGTCTTGGGCAAACATCACGGTTATCCATTCTACACCATTGGTCAGCGTAAGGGTTTAGAAATTGCATTGGGCGAGCCGATGTTCGTTACCGAAATTGTTCCTGAAACAAATACGGTGGTTTTAGGCACAAAAGTGGATTTGGAACGTCAAAGTATGTATGTTCGCAATCCGAACTTTATCAAGTACGCCTCCATTGAATCCAATCACGAAGTGCTAACCAAAATCCGATATAAAGACCAAGGTACAATGAGCGAAATAAGCATGGAAGAAAACAGGGTAAAAGTTGATTTTTATAGTAAAGTTTCGGGTATTGCTCCCGGTCAAAGTGCTGTGTTCTATGAAGGAAATGATTTAGTGGGTGGTGGATTTATTGACAAGCAACAATTAATAATTAATAGTTAATAATGAAGCGTTATGCCTTTTGGTTAGTAATTCTCTTTGGAGTGGCTTCCTCCTTTTATTCCTGCAAGGAAGAAATTCAGCCCGAACCTGCCATCGGCGAAGAATATTTCACCAACGAAATAGGCACTTGGCTAGAATATACTGTGGATACTATTTTTCAGGATGTGAATTCAAATGTGCATGATACCAACCATTTTTACCGTCGCGATTTGCTCGAAAGCAATTTTACGGATGCAGTAGGTCGGCCATCGGTGAGGATAGAACGCTACAAACGAATGCAGCCCACTGATAGCTGGGGGATAGCCGATATATGGTATCAAACAGTTACAGAAAATGCTGCCGAACGAATTGAAGAAAATGTACGATACATAAAAATGAAATTCCCCATGAAAGATGGTGACATCTGGAATGGGAACTTATACAATATAGAAGATGCCTGGAACTATACTGTAACCAAAATGCACCAACCCTTCGACATTAATGGACTACATTTCGACTCTACTGTCACCATAGAACAAATTGATTCCACTAATTTAGTTCAACGGCTTTATGGCAAGGAAGTTTGGGCAAAAAACGTAGGTTTGGTTTACAAAAAATACATCAACTATAAATTAGAAAATGTAAAACTCCAACTCCCTACAAAACTGGATTCTGTTTGGGGGGCAGAATACGAGTATAAAGCTACCGGCTTCGGAAAGCAGTAACCGATTGTAGGATCGGTTTAGCATTTTCAAATATCTCCATAGAAAAATCAACAGAATTTTTTCGCCAATAACTAATTCCTTGTGTGAGGGTATGGTTTGGCAGGTATTTCAGGAATGAAAATGTAGAATTGTCTCTAAAAAAAAGTAAAAACTTTCGTGGAGAAACGGTTTGTTTTAGCTGGGATTTTCACTTTTACCCGCTAACACATGTAAACCCTACTAACATTGCTTGGTTATACCCGCTAATATATGTAAACACCTATAACCTTGCTTGGTTATACCCTTTGACACGTGTAAACACTTGTAACCTTGCAAGGATATACCCGCTGACACATGTAAACACCTGTAACCTTGCAAGGATATACCCGCTGACACGTGTAAACACCTGTAACCATACTAGGTTATACCCGCTGACACATGTAAACACCTGTAACTTTGCAAGGATATACCCGCTGACACATGTAAACACCTGTAACCTTGCAAGGATATACCCGCTGACACGTGTAAACACCTGTAACCTTACTAGGTTATACCCGCTAACACGTGTAAACACCTGTAACCTTGCAAGGATATACCCGCTGACACATGTAAACACCTGTAACCTTGCAAGGATATACCCGCTGACACGTGTAAACACCTGTAACCTTACTAGGTTATACCCGCT